>NZ_JBQKDN010000010.1:0-89959 GCF_052121815.1 Collinsella sp. LCP19S3_B6 | reverse complement strand
GCCCGGTCCCGTTCCGAACCCGGAAGCTAAGCCCCATCGCGCCGAGAGTACTGCGGGGCCAGCCCGTGGGAGGCCAGGGCGCCGCTGACCGGTGGACGGCACCGAGCCGTCGAAGGACCTGAGAAGGGGGAGGCCTCGCGCCTCCCCCTTTTTCGTTTCTCAGGCAATTTGTCTCACATAGTAGCTGTGTTTTATAACCCTCGTTTGTCGCATCTTCTTTGAACGGGCTACAATATCGTAGTCTGTGTAGCATGGAGGTGAACATGGCTGAAGCTGGTATCGGCGTTGATATCGTCGAGATTTCCCAAATGAAATCAATCCTTGAGAAGACGCCGTCGTTTGCCCGGCGCGTGTTTACCGATGAAGAGCGTGCGTATTGCGATGCGTCGTCTCGCCCTGCCGCTCATTATGCCAGCCGCTTTGCCTCTCGCGAAGCGGTACTTAAGGCACTTGGAACGGGGTTTAGTCAGGGCGTTGGACGTAAGGACGTTTCCGTAACACGCGATAGGCTCGGCAAGCCAAAGGCTCTGCTTTCTGGTCGCGCTCTCGAAATCGCTCAGGATTTGGGTGTTGTCGAGGTTGCTCTTTCTATTACCCTTACGGGTGACTTGGCTGTCGCTAATGCCATTGCGATCACCGAGGATGCTCGACCTAAGCCTAAGGAAGAAAAAATGAGCACCAAGGAGCGCGTTGCCCAGACATTTAAAGAGGCTCGTTCTGTATTGGATGAGCTTGAACAGCTGCAACAATCTGCTTTGTCGGAGCATTTGATCGATGATCCGCAAGATACGCAAGGAGCATAGATGAAACCGGTTTTGAGTTCCGAGGAAGTCGTTCGCCTCGAGGATATCATCGAGCGCGAGGGCACCTCGAAGGCCGAGCTCATGGAGTTGGCAGGTGAATTTGCCGCCAACGAGATTTTAAAGCTCAACCCTGATCGCGTTCTTGTGCTGGTCGGCTTTGGCAATAATGGCGGTGATGGTTGGGTCGCTGCGGATATCCTGACCCATAAGGGCGTTGATGTTGATATCGTTTCTCCAGTTGAGCCGGATGAGATTCCTGCTGCCCTTGCTCGTCACGTTGCCCGTCGCACCGCCGGTCGCGACGTTCATGTGTGCGTTGGGCCTTCGCGAGACGAGCTAGAGGTTCTCATTAACAAAGCGGATGTCGTGGTCGATGCTATTTTTGGTACCGGTTTTCACGGCAACCTTCGTGCGCCGTTTTCTATTTGGATTCCTACGGTTAACGAGTGCGCCGATCACGTTGTTTCTATCGATGTTCCCTCGGGCCTGAATGCCGAGACGGGCGTTGTGGATGACGACTGCATCCGTGCCGAGCGTACCGTGACGATGATTGCCCCTAAGATCGGCCTCTACAGCGCTGACGGTCCGGAGTATGCTGGCGACCTGGTGTGTGGCGGTCTGTACGACCGCCTCGACGAAGTTATCGATGATGTCGATCATGCTGCCGAGATCGTTGAGCCCGGTGATCTGGTGGACTACTTTGCCCCGCTGCCCACGAATATCGATAAGTATTCGCGCGGCTCTGCGCTCATCGTTGCCGGGTCGGCACAATATCCTGGTGCCGCCATCATGGCCGCAAAGTCTGCCGCTCGTGCTGGTGCCGGTTATGTGGCCGTTGCGACGCCCGATGCGTGCGCCAACCTTATTCGTATGGCGCTCCCGTCGATTCCCGTTTTCGCCATTCCGTCTGATTCCCGTGGATCTTTTGGTGCTGCTGCGCGTATGACAGTGTGCGAGATTGCTAAGAAGTACAGCTGCGTTGTGTGTGGGCCTGGCATGACGACGTCTGCCGGATCGATGCAAGTCGTTTCGGGCCTGCTTGAGCTCGATGTGCCGCTTATCCTAGATGCAGATGCGCTCAACTGCCTTGCCAAGATTGCAATCGACGGCATCGACAGTAATCCCGAGATGTACCGTCGCGAGCAGCCGCTCGTTATGACGCCGCATTATCGCGAGCTTTCGCGTCTCGTTGCCGGCGACGAGGTCAATGATCTTGGCACTGCTATTGCCGCTGCTCAAAAGATTGTCTGGGCTGCCGGTTCCGATAATCTCGTTGTTATCGCTAAGGGCCCGACGACGGCCATTTGCGGCGTCGAGCGCGTGCTGCTGCCGCTTTCGGGCCCAGCGTCGTTGGCGACCGCTGGCTCGGGTGATGTCCTCGCAGGTATCCTTGCAGGAACGCTTGCGACCATGCGTGACGAGATGGACCGTTGGGAGCTGCTGTACTCGTATGCCGTCGCACTCCACAGCTATGCCGGCTTTGCTGCGGCGACGGAGTATGGCGAGAAGAGCGTTATCGCGACTGATCTTATCGACTTGATCGGTCCCGCCATGGAATTGGCGGCAAAGGATGCGCTCGATGATCTGGGAATCATGGACGAAGGGTCGGATGACTAATCATGAATAAAGCCGATTTGACGCGTTGGTCCTGGGTCGAGATCGACCGCGGGGCGCTCCGCCGCAATACGAGGGCCTATAAGAACTTGCTAGATCCGCGTCAGCGCCTGTGCTGCGTGGTTAAAGCCGATGCTTATGGTCATGGAGCCGTCGAGTGCGCCAAGATCATGTATTCGGCCGGTGCCGACATGTTTGCCGTGGCGACGGTCAGCGAGGGTATTGAGTTGCGCCAGGGCGGAATCACCAAGCCCATCCTGATTCTAAGCGAGCCTCCCATCGAGGCTATTCCTTCATTGCTCGAGTTCGATATCATGCCCTCGGTCTATACGTCCGATTTTGCTCTTGCGTATGGTGAATGTGCCGTCGCGGCGGGCAAGGTGGGCAAGTATCATCTTGCCATCGAGACGGGTATGAACCGCATCGGCGTTCACTACACGCAGGTGCTCGACTTTGTCCGCGGTATTAATTTCCATCGCGGTATTCAGTGCGACGGCGTATTTACGCACTTTGCTACGGCCGACGAACCATCGGGTTGGGACTACAAGCTGCAGTGCCAGCGTTTTACCGAGGCCGTTCAGGCCATTAAGGATGCGGGTTTTGAGTGCGGTATCGTGCACTGTGCCAACACGCCGTCCTCGATGCTCGACCCCTCGATGCATTTTGATATGATTCGCGCTGGCGTTGGCTTGTATGGCATGCAGCCGTGCGAGCTGAGCGGCCGCGTGATGCAGCTTGATCCCGTTATGAGCGTTCATGCGCGCGTGACGCGCGTGGCGCATCCTGCGATGGGCGAGGGCGTAGGCTACGGTTTTACCTACCGCGTACCGCGCACACGCGTTCAGATCTGCACGCTGCCGATCGGATATGCCGACGGCCTTTCGCGCACGCTTTCCAATCGTATGGACGTGCTGTATCGCGGTGAGCGCGTGCGTCAGGTCGGTAATATCTGCATGGATCAGTTTATGGTTGCCATTCAGTCCAACCCGGCTCACGAGATTCCCGAGGCCGAACATGGCGACGAGATGATAATTATCGGTCGCGATGGCGATGCCGAGATTACCATGGATGAGATGGCGCGCCTGCGCGGCACGATTAACTACGAGGTCGCCTGCGGCTTTGGCATGCGTCTCGACAAGGTCTACGTGTAGGAGCCGCTATGGGCGTTATGCACATCCCCGGCCATAGCCATCAGGCGCCGCGCGAAGTTGCACTCGAGGAGATCGAGGCCGTCCTGGGTGATTGCCACCTTTGCCAGCTTTACCAGTCGCGCCACAATATCGTGTTTGGGGTGGGAAACCCCCGCGCTCGCGTGATGTTTATTGGTGAAGCGCCGGGCCGTAACGAGGATTTACAGGGCGAGCCCTTTGTGGGGGCGGCGGGTGAAGACCTCAACGGCATTCTGTCCCTGGCGGGCCTTAAGCGTGAAGATGTCTATATCGCCAATGTGCTTAAATGTCGCCCGCCGGGAAACCGCAATCCGCGTCCCGAGGAAGTGCTTGCTTGCTCACCGTTTTTGCGCGAGCAGATTCGAAGCATCTGGCCCGATATCATCGTGACGCTCGGCAATCCCGCAACGCACTTTGTGCTCAAGACCGAGATTGGCATTACCAGGCTGCGCGGCAGGTTCCATCAGATGGGGCACTTTGTGGTGATGCCGACGTTTCATCCCGCGGCGGCGCTGCGCAATCCGGCGTGGCAGGAGTTGCTGGAGGAAGACTTTAAGATGCTGGGCGACTATCTGGTGCGACACCCCGCGCCAGAGGGCGCCTCGGAATAATAAGGAGCGTATATGTCCCTGGAGCGCCTGGGGCTAGGTACCTATAAAACGGCTCGTACCGCCGATACGGAGCATTTTGGCGAGCTGGTCGCACCGTGTCTAGAAAATGGCGATGTGCTGATACTGACCGGCGGCTTGGGCGTGGGAAAGACCCACTTTACCAAGGGCGTCTCGCGCGGCTTGGGCGATGAGCATATGGTCACGAGCCCTACGTTCGCGCTCATGGCCGTTCACGACCAGGGGCGTATTCCGCTGTTCCATTTTGATCTGTACCGCTTGGAGCATGCCTACGAGCTCGAGGATACGGGCATTTTTGACGTGCTCGGCTATGAGGGCGCTTGCCTGTTGGAATGGGGCGAGCAGTTTCAGGACGAGCTGACGGATGAGTATCTCTCGGTGACGCTTAGGCGCGATGAGGACGATAGCGACGTGCGAACGATCGCGCTCGAGGCGCACGGCGAGCGCGCGACGGAGCTTTTCGATTTGATTGATAAGGCTGTACAAGATGAGCTTGCATAACGACAACGCGCTGGTAGTGGCGCTCGATACTTCGACCGACATGCTTGCCTGCGCGGCAAGCTGGATTGATGAGCAGACGGGCGAGGCGAAGCTGGTGAGCGGGGACCATCTGTGTCGTCGCCATGCCAACGTGGAACTTGTGAATACCGTCGATGGCGTGTTGGCGCAGGCCGGGCTGAATCGCGGCGATGTCGGCTGTTATGTGGTTGGACGCGGCCCGGGTTCGTTTACGGGCGTTCGCATTGGCATCTCGACCGCTAAGGGTCTGGCGCGCGGTGCCAACGTGCCGTTGCTGGGCGTGTCGACACTTGACGCTTGCGCCTGGACGGCGTGGAAGGCTGGCGTGCGCGGCAAGCTTGGTGTTCTTGCCGACGCCATGCGTGGCGAGGTGTATCCGGCTCTGTACGTGCTGGGGGACGAAGGCCCCGAGCGTCTGTTTGAGCGCGAACACGTGGTCAAAGCCGCCGTGGCGCTTGATGAGTGGCGCCAGGCTGCGGACTGGCGCCAGGTTAAGCTGACTGGTGACGGTCTCGTACGTTATGGCAAGCTGCTGAGTGAGGACGAGACTGCGCGCTGCGTGGAGCGAGACCTGTGGTGGCCCTCGGGCGAGGGCCTTCTGATGGCGCACGCCGCGGGCGACGGTAATCCGGCTCGCGTTTTGCCGATCTACACGCGTCTTTCGGATGCCGAGGAAAATGAGCGTAAGCGCCTTGGGCTTGCCGAGAGCGCCCAGAGCGAGATTACGGGTGTTGCCGACGAGCTCGCCGGTCGCCATCTGCAGTTCCGTCCCATGGGCGCGGCGGATGCCGAGGGCGCGAGCGCATTGGAGGCCGCCTGCTTTGAAGGCGCCGGACACGAGGCGTGGACGCCGGGCATGTTCCTGTCCGAGCTGGGCGAGGGCGTTGCCGCACCGCGTAGCTGGTGGGTGGCGCACGACGACGGTCAGCTGCTGGGACTTGCCGGCGGCATGGTCGTCGACGGTGACGTTCAGATTATGGACGTCGCGGTTGATCCTGCTCATCGTCGCGAGGGCATCGCCCGCAAGCTGCTGTCGCACGTGAGCTATGACGCCCAGATGCTCGGCTGCACCACTGCTTCGCTTGAGGTTGAGGACGGCAACGAGGGTGCGATTGCGCTCTATAGCGCCTTGGGCTTTACCGAGGCGGGTCGTCGCCGTGGCTACTACGGCGTCGGCAAGGATGCCATCGTCATGACGGCGTCGCTGCCCCTGGTGCTTCCTCTCGACAATGCCTCGCCCGAGCCAACGGCTGCCGAGCAGCGCGTCTGGCCGCTGCCTGAGCCCGAGCGCACCGCCGAGGAGCGTGCCGAAATCGAGCGCCGTCGCCTAGTTCTTGCCATCGAGAGCTCTTGCGACGAGACGGCTGTGGCGATTATCGATGCGGACGGCAATATGCTGGCCAACCAGGTGTCGACGCAGATTGATTTTCATGCGCGCTTTGGCGGCGTGGTGCCCGAGATCGCCTCGCGCAAGCATGTCGAGGTGATTGTAAGTGTCGTAGATGCGGCGCTTGAAGATGCCGCGGTATCGCTTGGCCTTGAGGGTGGAGCGATTGCGCCAAGTGAGCTTGCCGCCGTGGGTGTGACGCAAGGCCCGGGCCTGGTGGGTGCCCTGGTGGTGGGCGTCGCCTTTGCCAAGGGCTTTGCGTATGCTGCCGGTAAACCGCTCGTGTGCGTCAATCATCTGGAGGGCCACCTGTTCGCCAACCTGCTGGCGCAGCCCGACCTTAAGCCGCCGTTTATCTTTACGCTTGTCTCGGGTGGGCACACCATGCTCGTGCACGTAAAGGCATGGGGCGACTACGAGGTGCTTGGCGAGACGCTGGACGACGCCGTGGGCGAAGCCTTCGACAAGGTTGCCAAGGCGCTGGGCCTGGGCTATCCCGGCGGCCCCATCATCTCCAAGCTCGCCGAGACGGGCAATCCCCGCGCGATCGATTTTCCCCGTGCGCTTAACAGCAGGGGAGACTATCGATTCTCGCTTTCGGGCCTCAAGACGGCGGTGACGCTCTATATCGAGCAGGAGACCAAGGCTGGGCGCACGATTCACCTGCCCGACCTTGCGGCCTCGTTTGAGGCGGCGGTCTTTGACGTGCAGTACAAGAAGGCCAAGAACGCCCTGCACGCCACCGGGTGCAAGGAGTATTGCATCGGCGGCGGCGTCTCGGCCAACCCGCATCTGCGCGAGATGATGATTAAGAAACTCGGGCGTCAGGGGATTCGTGTAACGGTGCCGCCTCTCTCGGCCTGTACTGACAACGCCGCCATGATTGCGGAGGTCGCTCGCCGCAAATTCGACCGAGGTGAAATCTCGCCGTTCGACGTCGACGCCGATCCAAACATGACGCTGTAGTCGTATGGGTGCGGTCCCCGACGCTGCCCGGGCGCCAGCGGCCGCATATGAACTTTCCTGCTCTACAGTCCTGCTCACGACGGAGGCCACATTAAGTGGCCTCCTGTTCGTGCGGAACTCGCGATAAAGTTCATATGCGGCCGCTGGCGCCCGGGCAGCGTCGGGGACCTTTCTGTATCGATGCAGCTACTGAGCCGGATCGGCGTCGACAACGTCCGGCAAGGTTAACAGGTCAGCGTCAAATTTCCGGCGTGCTTTAGCTGAAAGAAACCTACCTGATAATCGACTCAATATCTCGGCTTTTATATAGCAGTCGGCGGACTTCCATGACGTCGTCGATGACGACATAAAAAACCATGTAGTTGCCAACGTAGAAGCGGTAATACGGGTGCAACCGTCTTCTTGTCGAAGGGTATGTTGGTGACATGGTTGGATTCTTGAGATGCTCGAGTATGCCTGCTTCAACATTGTCGACAAGCCTATTTGCTGCAGCGGGGTTATTGAGATCAAAGGCGATATATGACGCTGCTTGGCTGAGGTCCTCCCAAAATAGGGGAAGATAGCGGAGCTTATAGTGCCTGTTCATCGAGACCGCCGTCGAGCATTTTTCTGACAGAGCCAAAGACATCGTCGTGTGTATAGCGAAGTTGCATGCTGGCAGCCTGACGATCAGCGGCATCAAGTGCGCTCTCGATTGTATTGCTCAGTGACTTGTACTGCTCAAAGCTCATGACGACCATAGAGCCCCGCCCGTTTTTAGTTAGAAAAACCGGACCCTCCTGTTCGACTTCGCGTTCAACATCCGGGTAGTGATTTCTAAGATCTGAGACTGGCCTAATATTCACAGCTACCTCCTGAGCTATCAGGATATTATCGTAATTATGATAACAGAGTTGAGATTTGGGATGGGAACTCCTCGGGGGCGGGGCGGGCGCCTGCCGCCATATATGAACTTTATCGCGAGTTCCGCACGAACAGGAGGCCACTTAATGTGGCCTCCGTCGTGAGCAGGACTGCCCGAGCAGGAAAGTTCATATATGGCGGCAGGCGCCCGCCCCGCCCCCGAGGAGCATCTCTCAAGCAAAAACTGTCGTGGGGTAAAGTCCGAGGTCAGTGACGTTTTATACCGAGAAATTCAAATAAAGTTGAAAATCCATTACATATTTGCGTTGACTTTAGGCAACTAAAGTTTCATACTCCTTTTCATCCACTGGGGGATGTGAACACGCACGGATTGTTCGCATCATGATTGAAGAGGATTTCTTAGACATGTTCACGCATCAGCTAAACATTATCAGCGTAGTAATTATCTGATGCGGGTTAGCGCATACAGCTAGCCCGTACGATAACGGGCGGCTGATGAAGATGAGGGCCGTCGAGCGCAACCGACGGCCCTCATTTTTTATGTCTAGGAAGTTCTTTTTAGAGGAGGAAATGTAATGAACGGAGTTTTGCTCATGGTTGTGGCCGCGGCGGTGCTCGCCTGCGGCTATCTGGGCTACGGCCGCTGGCTGGCTAACAAGTGGGGCGTTGATAAAGAGGCCCTCACGCCTGCCAAGCGCATGAAGGACGGCAAGAGCTTCTCGCCCGTCTCAGCCTTCACCGCGTTCTCGCATCAGTTCAGCTCGATCTGCGGTGCTGGCCCTGTTACGGGTACGATCGTCGCCATGGCCTTCGGCTGGCTGCCCGTCGTGCTCTGGGTCCTCGTCGGCGGCATCTTCTTTGGCGCCGTTCACGACTTTGGCGCCCTGTACGCTTCGATGAAGAACAACGGCAAGTCCTTGGCTCAGCTCATCGAGAAGTACATCGGCAAGACCGGCCGTCGCCTGTTCCTGCTGTTCTGCTGGCTGTTCTGCATCATCGTCATCGCCGCTTTTACCGACATGGTCTGCAAGACGTTCATGTTCACCCCGGTCGTTGACGCCTCTGGCGCTGCCACCGGTGCCATCGACTTCACCAAGTCCTATGCCGCTGGCTGCGCTGGTACCATCTCCATCCTGTTCACCTTCGTCGCCATGGCCTTTGGTTGGGCTCAGAAGAAGTTCAACCTCACCGGCGCTGCCGAGTTCGTCACCGGCGTGGTGCTCATGGTCCTCATGTTCGCCGTCGGTATGCAGTTCCCGGTTTACCTGGACAAGTTCCAGTGGTTCGCCGTCGTCATGGTCTACCTGGTCTTTGCCGGTGCCATGCCCATCCAGATGCTCAAGACCCCTCGCGACTACCTCACTTCCATCATGATGATCGTCATGATTGTCTGTGCTGTCCTCGGCATCGTCGTCCTGGGCGTTAACGGCCAGGCCACCATCACCGCTCCGGTTTTCACCGGCTTTAGCAATGCCTCGGGCATGATGTTCCCGGTCCTGTTTGTCTCCGTTGCCTGCGGCGCTCTCTCCGGTTTCCACAGCCTCGTTTCTTCGGGCACCTCTTCCAAGCAGGTCGAGAAGGAGCAGGACGCCGTCAAGGTTGGTTTTGGCGCCATGATCGTCGAGTCCTTTGTCGGCATCCTCGCCATCATCGTCGCCGGCATCATGTTCTCCGACATGAACACTGCCGGTACCGGCGCCCTCAACGCCGGCGTCGCTTCCACCCCGTTCCAGATCTTCGCTGCTGGCATTTCTCGCGGTATGCAGGCCTTCGGCGTTGACGGCACGCTTGCTACCGTCTTTATGACCATGAACGTCTCCGCTCTGGCCCTGACCTCGCTCGACGCCGTCGCCCGCATCGCCCGCACCTCGTTCTCCGAGTTCTTTGCCCAGACCAACGACGCCCTGGCCATCGAGTCCAAGGCCGGTTACATGAAGGTCCTCGGCAACCCCTGGTTCGCCACGGTTGTCACTCTGCTCCCCGGCCTCGCCCTCGCCTTTGGCGGCTATGCCAACATCTGGCCGCTCTTTGGTGCTTCCAACCAGCTGCTCGGCGGTATGACCATGATCACCCTTGCCGTGTTCTGCAAGTGCACCGGTCGCAAGGGCTGGATGCTCTACGTGCCCGTCGCCTTCCTGCTCTGCTGCACCTTCACCTCGCTGGTCCAGAGTGCTATGGGCTGCATGACCGCCGTCCAGGCCTACGGCTTCTTCGGTACCATCCCGGCTACCGCCACTACGGCCGCAGTCTCCGTCGCCGCCACCAAGGGCCTGCAGCTCGTCTTTGCCGTCCTGCTGATGGTCCTGGGCCTCATCGTTGCCGTCAACTGCCTCAAGGAACTCTTCGGCAAGGAGGCCGGTTCCATGCCCGACGAGGAGCCCGAGTGGTCCGAGATGGGCAAGGCCGAGTATGGTCGCGCTGCTGCTGCCGAGGCTCCCGCAGGCGCCGAGGCCGCCAAGGCCTAATCGACCTAAGGGATTGAACGTCACATCTATATGACTCGGAAAGGCCGGGTCCGCAACTGCGCGGGCTCGGCCTTTTTTTCCTTGCAAAAGCTAGTGTGCCCGGGTGTTCTCGCAGATGTTTTGCGTGGATAGGGGCGTGCGTTGTACCATATAGACGTATATGTGTACATATGAAAGGGGCCCCGTGGCCAAGACGGTATATTCCGATAACCAAAACAACGTCGATGCCCTGGCTGAGCGTCTGAGCAGCCAGACGTCGCTTTCTGCCGAGCGTGCCAAGCTGGTTGCCTACGACCTGCTCTGCCGCAAGGCGCTCAAGATCAAGTCGAGCGCGCTGGCACAGATTTTCCGTTCCGTCGATAAGGAATGTGACACCAAGGCGATGCGCGATGAGCTTATCGCGGCAAAGATCGTTACCAAGATCGAGGGCAGCGGCATTAACGGGCGCCCAGCGTTCTATACCATTAATGCCGAGATTCGCGATGTCCAGGAGCAGCCTGCCGAGGCTGCCGAAGAGGCCGTCGAGGACGTTGTCGAGGCGCCTGCTGCGGTGGAAACGGCTCCGCGCGAGAACGTCGACACCGATGAGCTGCTTGACGAGAGCGTCGTTCGCGCCTTTACGGCCAAGGCGGGCCGCGGCGGTTTTGGCGGGGGCGGTAAACGCGATGCGCAGCGCCGTGCCCAGCAGGAGCGCTTCCGTCGCGCCGTGGCTCAAAAGGACGAGCTCGATACCGAGACTGTTGAGACCGAGGTTGCTGCCGAGTCGCAGAAGCCTGCGAAGGAGCAAAAGCCCGTGGAGGCCCAAGAGCCCAAGCGTCGTCGTGGTGCTCACTTTAAGGCTGCGCAGCAGGATGTCGCGCATGAGGTTGAAGAGCCTTCCGAGGTTACAGACGATGCTGAGGAGTCTGCCAAGAGGGCTCCGAGTTCGTGTCGTCCCGGTCGCGGCTTTGCAGGTCGCGCGTACCCCGTAAAGCGTCAGGAGAAGGGCAATCCGGCTTCGACCGCTCAGGCCGAGAAGGCCGAACAAACCGAGAAAACCGTTGAGCCGGCGGCTCGCGAGCAGCAACCTTCCGAGTCGCAGCCTGCGACTGACACCGAGGCCAAAGCTCAACAGTCCGCTGATAAGCAGGCGGGGGAGAGCGCCTCAAGCAAGCCCCGTCGTCGTCACCGCGGCGGTCGTGGCTCAAATGCCGAGGCCGCGGCCGAGAAGGCAACGACACAAATCAGAGATGAGAAGGTCGAGACTCCGGAGGATCAGGTCAAGCGCCAGCCGGCGAAGGAGACTAAGTCTGATCGTCCGCAAAAGCACTCGTCCGCGCCCAAGCAGGAACGCAACACCCGGGCAGATTCCAAGCGTAAGCCCCGTGCACAGGCTGAGCCTGCCGCGGCCGATAATGCTGCCCAGCGGTCTGAGCCGACTGTCCACGGCGAGGTTTCGGCATTTGCCCTGGCCCACGTGCTGGGCAGGCAGCTGCTCAAGGTTGTCCCCACGCCTACGGCGCTCTCCAAGATTAAGGAGCAGCAGACCCAGATTGTAAGGGTTGAAGGCAAGGACGGTAAAAAGACGCCGCAGCGCGCTCAGCACAACGAAATGTCCAATCGCAAAATCGCGGAGGAGATTGCGATTATCCAGGCATGGATTGAGCAGAACCGCGGTGCCGATACGCCGGTTGCCTCGCGTCGCCAGCGCGCCTACCAGATTTTTAACGATGAGAAGGCCTTTGACGGCAAGCACGGCGAGCGCTTGATTCGGCGTATGACCGAAAAGGGCATCAGCATGCAGGCGATTAAGGTCGCCCCCAACCGCCCCGTGCACTTTACGGGTTTCTTTACGCTGGGCGCCGACAAGCCGTTCATTATGGTCGAGAACCTAGACACCTATGACGAGATCGTCAAGCTCTTGCGCGGCCGCAAGCACGCTAAGCTTTTTGGCACCAAGGTGGGTGGCGTGATCTTTGGCGGTGGCTGCAAGGCGAGCGTCTCGCACGCACTGGATGATTATCTGGCCGAGATCGGCTATCGCTTTAACTATGTCTACTACGTGGGCGATATCGACCGAGAGGGTGCGCGCATCGTCGAGCAGGCCCGCAATGCCAATGTGGTTGAGATTCGCTTGCATGCCGGCATGTATCGTGCCATGCTCGCCGAGCACAAGCGTCGCGTGAAAGCTGGCGGCGAGTGCGAGCCTGCGGCTGCCAATCAGGGTGTGCCGCAGAATCTGGCGGCGACGATCAAGGATCTGCCTATGGTCACGCGCGTGCAGTTCCGCAATGTGCTGCGCGAGGGAGGTCGCATTCCGCAGGAGATTCTGATGACCGCCGACTATCGGGATGGCGACTCGAGAAGCTTCGACCGCATGCTGAACAATTAGGGACGCGTGGCCCCGGCGGGCCGGGCATTAAGTTTGCTGCTCTACAGTTCTGCGCAAGAAGAAGGCCACATTAAGTGGCCTTCTTTGCGTGCGGAACTCGCGACAAACTTAATGCCCGGCCCGCCGGGGCCACGCGCCATTTTGTAGATGACGGCTCGCTTTTTGGAACGGGGCTGATATTTTCTAGATGTAAGGCGCTCTTGGTCCTTTCGGGCTTGGGGCGTCTGTCTTTTGAGGGTGGATGAGCCGGTACTTGGTGGCGTTCCTTTAGTGCCGGCACTTTGGGAACGTCCCCAAGTGCCGGTTGAGATACGGAGAGCCCGTTGTTGATATGGGACAGAGGGATTCCGCGTCCGCCTGCCGGCGGCCGCGCCCCGCTGCGTCGCTCCGCTCCTTGCGTGCTGCGCTGGAAAACGCTTCGCGTTTCCTCAGCTCCGCACCCTTGCGGGTTCGAATCCCTCCGCATGCCCACAAGAAAGCGCCCCGGGCTGATGAAAGCCCGGGGCGCTCAGTTACCTTGGCTGGGACGGAGGGATTCGAACCCCCAACAGCCGGCACCAAAAACCGGAGTTCTACCGTTGAACTACGTCCCAATGTGTGGTGCTGCCCAAAAGCAGCTTGTCTAGTTTACCTAATCTGCGAGGGCATCGCAAACGCCATCGAGCAGGCGTACGGCGAGTGTCTGTGCATCGCTTGCGGTGAAGGTTCCGTTGTAGCGCGTCATGCCCGTGAGCTCAATGCGGATGCGCGCGGGCTTTTGTTGCGCGGCGATATTGGCAGTGCGGATGCGCTGCGCCAGGTTGTGACATTCGGCAAGGGCGATCGTGGCGCGCGGCGCTGCATCTGCGGGCAGCTCATCGCTTGCGATCTCGAGTACCAGGTCCACGTCGGTCGGAACCTCGGAATCGCAAAGCATCATGCCGCTGTTGTCGGTCGTCGCCGTGGCGATGTTCCACATGCGCGATGCAACGCTGCGTGCGATGGGGTCCTCACCGATAACGGCAATCTGGAAGCGCTCGAGCACGTTGGCGGCGCGGGCAAAGCCGATGCGCGACTCGGCCTCGGTAACCGAGGGTTTGCCCTCCCACACGTGATGCAGACGGTTGATATAGGCGTAGGTATCCTGGAATGCCATGCCGTCGGCAAACAGGCCGACATTTTCTTGGAACTGCTGCAAGGCCGCCTCGGTGTGCGGGCCAAAGTAGCCGTCGTCCTCACCGCAGGCAAAACCCAAAACGTTGAGTGCCCTCTGCAGGGCCCGAACGTCGGCACCATGGAAATTGGGCATGCGCAGATAAAGCGTGCGGTCGCCCAGCTTATACGAGGCGTCTACCAGGGCGCTCCAACAGGGGATATCGACGGCGTAGCCAGCGGCAAGGCCGCTGTCGAGCCTAAAGGTGCCAACAGCCTGCTCGGTGGTGGTGCCAAAGCGCTTATCGGCGACCTCGGCGTCATCGATTGTATAGCCGAGCTGCAGAAGGCGGGACTGGACGTCCTCGACGGCTGCTCCCTGCATGCCCGTTGTGATAGGTTCCATGAACGAACCCCTTTCGGCGTACCATTCGTACTATTTGAGCGTGTGTCGGATAGACAACGCAAAGGGTTGCATAAACATGCACTCAACAGTGTAGCAAGTTGTACCCAAATGCGCTGCTGACAGGTTTTATAACCCCCGCTAGTTAAGGCGCTCCACAAAGAAATCTGCCATGGAGTCGAACAGCTCGCGTGCATGCGGGTCGAGCTCGACACCTTCGATAGCGGCCTTGGCCTTGGCAGTCAGGTTGAGTGCGTAAGTGTGGGCGAAATCGACAGAGCCGGTCTGCTGGAAGATCTCCACGGCGCGTGCGAGTTGCGCGGGGTCCTCGGTGCCCGAGGAAAGGATTGCCTCGACTTCGTCGTGATAACGCTCGTCTGACAGGGCATGCACGGCGACGAGCGTGCGCTTGCCCTCTGTGATATCGGTGCGGAAGTCCTTGTTGGCGGCCTCCTTGGCGCCAATAAGGTTGAGCAGATCATCTTGGATCTGAAAGGCAAGGCCCGTGTGCAGGCCAAAGGTACGCAGCGCCTCAATCTGGTCTTCGCTGCCGCCACCGATAATGGCTCCGGCGGCAAGTGGCGTGGCTCCGCTGTAGTACGCGGTCTTGTGCGTCGCCATGTCCAGATAATCGTCGACCGAGATGTCAAAGCGCCCATCGCGGACCCAGCCCAGGTCGAGCGCCTGACCCTCGATGGTGCGAACGATCATCTCGGTGAGCTCGTGGAGCACGCGGAGCTTCACGTCTGCCTCGAGCGTGGGGTCGTCGAGAACCGTCTTGGTAACCATGGTGAGCGCTAGGTCGCCGCAGTTGATGGCAAGTCCCGTACCCTCGGTAAGGTGCATACAGGGCTTGCCGCGGCGCAGCTGGCCGTTGTCGGCGATGTCGTCATGGATAAGCGCTCCCGACTGAAAGTGCTCGATGGCCGCCGCCGCGCTTCGGGCGCTCTCAAAGCTGCCGCCTACCGCGGTGGCGGCGAGCATGCAGATGAGCGGGCGGTGGCGCTTGCCGGCATTGGCCGTAAATGCCGAGAGCGGGCCATACAGGTAGCGCTCGATATCGGCAGAGGTCGCCTGTCCGTCAAAGAACGTGGCCAGATAGTCGTTAATCTGGTCAAAATGCTGGGCTAAAAAGCTGGTAAACGGACTGGACACGGGTTCTCGCATTCTTTCTTAGGTTGCATCGTTGCGTTATGCAGACAACATATTGCCACATTAGGGCATCGAGCGCGGCAGTTGAAGACGATTGAGCCATGTTGTCGCAAATGCGGCAAGAGGCGCGGCTAGATAAGTCCAAAGTGCTCGAGCGCGGTGACGACGCCGTCGTGGTCGAAGCTGTCGGTGACGTAGTCGGCCTTTTCCTTGAGGAAGTCCGGCGCGTTGCCCATGGCGACGCCAACATCGACCGCCTCCATGAGGGCGATGTCGTTGCTTGCGTCGCCGATGCCGTACACAGTGCCGTGATCTGGCCCCAGGGCGTCAAGCACGGCCTTGATTCCGGCCCGTTTGGTGCACTCGCGAGGCGAGATTTCCGTGACCTCGAGTTCGAGCTCGTTGAGGCAGAGCAGAGGCCCAAGCTCTTCATCTTGGGCGATGCGGTTGGCGAGCGGTGTGGACATAAGAATTTTATAAGCGTTGTAGTGCTTGAGTTGCGTGACGGCGTCGCCCACGGTGCGCGCGTATCCGTACGTCTCGGGGGCATCTGCGCTCATGCGTACGACGCGGTCGATACCCTCAAAGCGAATGACCTCACCCGATTGTTCGAGATAGGGGGCAAGGCGCTGTAGCAGACCGGGGTTTATGGCCGCATTTCGTACGATGCGTCCCTCGAGTTCGGCGTAGCCGCCCGCGAGACATACGATGCCCGCCCACGGCAGCTCGAGCAGCTTGGGATGGATGCAGCTGAGGGTGCGCCCCGTGCAGATAAAGGCTCTGTTGCCGTTGGCGACAAACGTGCGAATTGCCTGTGCAACCGTTTCGTTGGGATAGGGGGAAAGGTCTCGCTCGCCCTCGGGGAGCTCTTGGGCAAGTTTGGGATCTTGCCAGGCAAGCGTACCGTCGATGTCGAAGAAGCAGATATTGCCATGCTTTTTGGCGTCATCGGCGGCATGAGAAAGCGGGGTGGCAAATGCAAAATCCGGTTCGAGTCCCATAATCTGATCAAAGTGCTCTTTGACGCGGGGGACCGAGACGCCGATGATTACCTGGGCGGTCTTGCCGGTGACGATGAGGCCTTTGGCGCCCGCTGCGACAAAGGTTGCGTTGTCCGCGACGATAGAAGGGTCCGCGACTTCGACGCGCAGCCGCGTGGCGCAGTTGGTTGCGCCCACAATGTTGGAGACGCCGCCCAGAAGCGCCACAACCTGCTCGGCGAGCAGACGATCTTGTGATGCCTGGCAGTCGGAAGCGCCGGCTTCGGATAAGCGCTTTTCGGCAACGTCGTTTCCCGTCAAGCGCGAGAGTGCCGTGTTGCTGGCAATGTAGTCCTCGCGTCCCGGGGTTTTAAGGTCAAAGGTCAGGATAAGACCTCGAAAGCTCAGAAAGAAGATGACGCTAAAGACGAGTCCGATTCCGAGTGCCAAAAGGTAGGAGCCGGCATGCGTCCGCATGAGCGGGATAAAGTTGAAGGCAGCCATCTCCATAAGGCCACCCGAGAAGATGCCGACGACGCCAAAGAAGTTCATGGCCATGGCAAGGCAGGAGGATAGGACGGCGTAGAGCAAAAAGAGTCCGGGATAGGTGAACATAAAGAGAAACTCGAGCGGCTCGGTGACGCCGCAGACCATCGAGGCGACGATGGCGGGCAGAAGGATGGTCTTGAGGCTGGCACGGCGTTCGGGCTTGGCCGTGGTGTAGAACGCTACGGCGATGGCGGGAAGACCAAAGAGCTTGACCCAACCGGTGGCGGTGAAACCAGCCCAGGGCGCTAGCTCGTTGAGGGGGCGCGTGCTGTGCGAGAGGATGGGAAGCAAGTTGGTCCACGTGGCGTAGATGCCATCGGTAATAACCAAATTGTCGTAGTAGATTGGCATGTAGAGCAGGTGATGCAGCCCCACGGGCTCGAGTGCTCGCTCTAAAAACACAAAGGCGCCCACGCCGAAGGGACCGACGCCCGTAAGTGCATGGCGCAGTGTTTCGGTCATTGCGTATACGATGGGCACGATGGCGGCCGAGATAGCGGCAAGGGCGGATACGGCAAAAAAGCTAATGAGGTAGACCAACGAGGAGCCCGAGAAAGTACCGAGCCAATCGGGAACCTTGGCATCGTAGAAGCGGTCATGGATGGCGACGACGGTGGCCGATACCGCCAGCGGGCCGATAATGCCGGTGTCGAGCGTCTTGATGCCGTCGATGACGGTGATGCCGCTGGCGGAGGTCAAAGACGACGGGTACTTAAGTCCAAGGTTGTCGCCGCTCAGCTTAATGATCTCGCTCAAAAAGAAGCAATAGGCAAAATAGGCCACGAGTGCCTCGAGGCAGCAGCGCGCCGGTTGCTTTTGGGCAAGGCCGATGGGCAGCGCTACGGCAAAAAGCAGTGGGAGGCGTTTAAAGACCGTCCACGAGCCGCGCTGGATGATAGCCCAAAAAATATACCAAGGGGTTCCGTATACGGCGAGGTTGCCGACGATGTCCGCAGACGTTGCGAGGGCGGAGACGCCGACCATAAGGCCCGATATGGAAAACAGCATGGCGGGCGCGAACATTGCCCCGCCAAAGCGTTGGATTTTCTGCAGCATAATATGCCTTCCGGATGCAACATGCTGTGCGAGCAAGAACGTTTAAACAATGAACTCATTGTAGAGGACTGGCTGCCTGCCGCATTGACGGTTTTGATTCGGTCCGATTTGGGTGCCGGGGGAACCGTCGACGGTAAATAATCCGTGCTTTGCCGATAGACGGTTTAAACAGCCCCAAGAACTGCTATCGTGCCTAGCCATACATATTCATTAGAGGTGAAGCCATGCCAAAAGCGATTTACGAAGGAATCTACCGCGAGATCCGTTCGCGCATCATTAACGGGACCTATGCGTTTCAGGAGATGCTGCCAACCGAAGCCGAGCTGACCGCAGAGTTCGACTGCACGCGCAATACCGTCCGCCGCGCCTTGAGCATGCTGGCCGACGAGATGTTTGTGCAGCCCATACACGGCAAGGGCGTACGCGTTATTTGGCTCAAGGGCGAAACCGACATGCTGGGCGCGCTCGAGGAAGTCGAGTCGTTTGGCGAATTTGCAAAGCGCAACAATGCCGTTGCATCGACGGACGTTAAGTCCTTTGAACATCTGGTCTGCACCGAGCAGCTCTCTCGTCGCCTGGGCTTTAAGGTGGGCGAGGAGCTGATTCGCGTGGTGCGTGTCCGAAGCCTTAACGGCAATGCGCGCCAAGTAGACCATGGTTACTTTTTGGAGTCAATCGCCAAGGGCCTGACGCCCGAGATCGCCGCAAAGTCAATTTACGACTATCTGGAGCACAAACGCGGCGTCAAGGTGATGGCGAGTCGCCGTACAGTGAGCGTCGAGCTTGCCAACGATGAGGACTGCAGCTATCTTGACCTCGGCAAATACAACTGCGTTGCCGTCATGGAGAGTCAGTCGTACACCTCGGACGGCATCTTGTTTGAGGTGACGCATGCTCGCACACACCCCGAGATCTTCCATTACCGCATCAATTCCAAGCGATAGGTAACAGACGCATAAGCTTGCGTTTCGATATGAAGCGCCCCGTGCAGTCGATGGGATATCGGCCGCACGGGGCGCTTTAATTGTTTAGACAATATTTGTCAAGTACGAATGTATCAGGAACCGTTCACCGAAGTTTTTCTACCGCTCTAACAATACTTGTTCAAACAACTAGCCAAATAGCGTATTGTACAAATCAGAAAAAGGGGCAAAGTCCCCGAACCAATCTCCGAAGGCGGCGGCAAAGGGTGCCGCCACGGTGTGAAAGGGTGGATTGTAATGAAGAACGAAATGAGCAGAAGGCAGTTCCTGGGCTTCGCTGGCTCCGCGGCCACAGTCTTTGGCCTGGGTCTCGTGGGCTGCGGTGGCTCCGCCGGCTCCGGCTCCTCTGCTTCTGGTGACGCTGCCGAGGTCTACTTCCTTCAATTCAAGCCCGAGGTCGACAAGGAGTGGAAGGAGATCGCTAAGGCGTACAAGGAGGAGAAGGGCGTCGAGGTCAAGATCGTGACCGCCGCCTCCAACACCTACGAGGAGAAGCTCAAGTCCGAGATGTCCAAGAGCTCCGCTCCGACCCTGTTCCAGGTCAACGGCCCCACCGGTCTTAAGAACTGGAAGGACTACTGCGCCGACCTGTCCGATACCAAGGTCCGCGGTGAGCTCGTCGACGACTCCCTGGCTCTGCAGTCCGACGGCAAGGATCTAGGTATCGACTGGGTCCAGGAGAGCTACGGCATCATTTACAACAAGGAGCTCCTCGAGAAGGCTGGCTACAAGGCGGAGGACATCAACTCCTTCGACAAGCTGAAGGCTTGCGCCGATGACATTCAGGCCCGCAAGGACGAGCTTGGCGTTGACGGTGCCTTCACTTCCGCCGGCATGGATGACTCCTCCAGCTGGCGCTACACCACCCACCTCGCCAACCTCCCGCTCTACTACGAGTTCGAGAAGGAGCACAACCAGGAGGATGACGAGATTAAGGGCGAGTATCTCGACAACTTTAAGCAGATCTTCGACCTGTACATCACCGACTCCACCTGCGATCCTTCGCAGCTTGCCTCCAAGACCGGCGACGACGCCACCAACGAGTTCGCAACCGGCAAGGCCGTCTTCTATCAGAACGGCTCTTGGGCCTACGCCGACCTCATCAAGGCCGGTATGACCGACGATCAGATTGGCATGATGCCCATCTACATCGGTGTCGACGGCGAGGAGAACCAGGGCCTGTGCTCCGGCGGCGAGAACTACTGGTGCGTGAGCTCCCAGGCTTCCGAGGATGCCCAGAAGGCTACCGAGGACTTCATGTATTGGTGCGTCACTTCTGACACTGCCACCAGCATCATCGCTGACAAGATGGGTCTGACTGCCCCGTTCAAGAGCGCCAAGGACACCACCAACGTCTTCTCGCAGCAGGCTGTTGCCATGGCTAAGGACGGCAAGAAGACCGTCGCTTGGGACTTCGTTTACATCCCCTCTGAGGAGTGGAAGAAGAACCTCAAGCAGGCTCTGATTGCCTATGCTGCCGATAACACCAAGTGGGACGGCGTCAAGAACGCCTTCGTCGATGGCTGGAAGACCGAGAAGGCTGCTTCCGAGTAAGCAGTTGCTGCCCAAGCTATCTGATTAGCGACAGGGGGCGGGCAGACGTCGGTTTGCCCGCCCCCTGCATATTGAAAGGACCCTTCTATGGGCAAAGCACTCAAGCGCTGGTGGCCGCTCTTTATGCTGCCCACGTGCCTGGCGTTTATGATCGGGTTCGTGATCCCCTTTATCCAGGGTTTCTATCTCTCGTTCTGCCAGTTTATTACCATTAACAACACGCACTTCGTCGGTATCGAGAACTACGTGCGCGCACTGTCCGATCCGCAGTTTGCCACGTCGTTCTTCTTTACGGTGGCGTTTGCTTTCCTGTCGACGGTGCTCATCAACGTGATCGCCCTCGCCATCGCGCAGGCGCTCACCCGCAAGGCACTCAAGGGCACCAACATCTTCCGTACGATCTTCTTCATGCCTAACCTGATCGGCGGCATCGTGCTGGGCTACATTTGGCAGATTCTGATCAACTGCCTGCTCTCCAACATCGGTGCCGACCTTATCGCCCTTAACTCTGCTGCTGGCTTCTGGGGCCTTATCATCCTGACCCTGTGGCAGCAGGTCGGCTACATGATGATCATCTACATCGCCGGTCTGCAGTCCATTCCGTCAGACTACATCGAGGCCGCCAAGGTCGACGGCGCTACGGCATGGCAGACGTTTTGGAAGGTTAAGATCCCCAACCTGATGCCGACGATCACCATCTGCCTGTTCCTGTCCATCACCAACGGCTTTAAGCTGTTCGACCAGAACCTCGCCCTTACCGGTGGCGCCCCGGCGCACTCCACCGAGATGCTCGCCCTGAACATCTACAACACGTTCTATTCGCGTGCTGGCATCGCATGGCAGGGCATCGGTCAGGCCAAGGCGGTTATCTTCTGCATCCTGGTCGTAGCAATCTCCATGATCCAGCTTAAGGCCACGAGGTCCAAGGAGGTGCAGCAGTAATGAAACGCGATAAGGCTATCAACCGTGCGCTCTCGATTTTCTTTACGATCCTGTCGCTCGCATGGATTTACCCCGTGTTCATGATTGCGCTCAATTCCTTTAAGAAAGGGACCGCAATCAGCACCACCACGGCATTCGATCTGCTCACGCCCGAGACGTTCAACGGCCTTGCAAACTACGTGCACGCCCTTAACGAGCAGGGCTTTGCCTCGGCGTTTATGTACTCGCTCATCATCACGGTCACGTCGGTCGTGCTGATCTTGGTGTGCTGCTCCATGTGCGCTTGGTATGTGGTGCGCGTCAACAGCAAGATCTCGAACTTCTTCTATTACCTGTTCGTGTTCTCGATGGTCGTACCGTTCCAGATGCTCATGTTCACGCTGTCCAATTTGGCGGACCGCATCGGCTTCAACACGCCGTTCAACATCTGCTTTATTTACCTTGGCTTTGGCGCGGGCCTGGCGGTCTTTATGTTCGCCGGTTTTGTAAAGAACATCCCGCTCGAGATCGAGGAGGCGGCCATGATCGATGGCTGCAACCCGGTCCAGGTGTTCTTTAAGATCGTCCTTCCCATCATGAAGCCCACCTATCTTTCGGTCGGCATTCTCGAGACCATGTGGGTCTGGAACGACTATCTGCTGCCCTACCTCACCCTCGACTCCACCAAGTACAAGACCATTCCTATCTTGATCCAGTACTTCCGCGGCGGCTACGGTCACGTCGAGCTCGGCCCCATGATGGCCTGCATCATGATGGTCGTTGTCCCCATCGTCCTCATGTACATCCTCTGCCAGAAGTACATCATCGACGGCGTGGTGGCAGGTGCCGTCAAGGGCTGATGCCGTAACTGTTTTGCAAGTTTCTGCGGCGCCCCTCAGCGTGGCGCCGCGTATCGAAAGGTAGAGACATGGCCGAGATCGTTCTCAAACATGTTCAGAAGGTGTATCCCAACAACGAGTCCAAAAAGAAGGGCTTCTTTGGCAAAAAGAAGAAGACCGAGGAGAAGAAGCACAACCTCAAGGTTACCGAGGATGGCGTGCTCGCTGTAGAGGACTTCAACCTCACTGTTCACGACCAGGAGTTTATCGTCCTCGTTGGTCCCTCTGGTTGCGGTAAGTCCACGACGATGCGCATGGTTGCCGGCTTGGAGGACATTACCTCGGGCGACGTGCTCATCGACGGCAAGCGCGTCAACGACGTGGCACCCAAGGACCGTGACATTGCCATGGTGTTCCAGAGCTATGCTCTGTACCCTAATATGACGGTGTACGAGAACATGGCGTTTACGCTTGAGCTCAAGAAGGTCCCCAAAGACGAGATTGACCGCAAGGTTCGCTCCGCTGCCGAGATTTTGGGTATCACCGAGTACCTCGACCGTAAGCCTAAGGCGCTTTCGGGCGGCCAGCGTCAGCGCGTCGCCATCGGCCGCGCCATCGTGCGTGACCCCAAGGTATTCCTGATGGACGAGCCGCTGTCCAACCTGGACGCCAAGCTTCGTAACCAGATGCGTGCCGAGCTCATTAAACTTCGCCACGAGATCAAAGGCACATTCATCTATGTTACCCACGACCAGACCGAGGCTATGACCCTCGGCGACCGCATCGTGGTCATGAAGGACGGCGTTGTTCAGCAGATCGCCACGCCGCAGGAGGTCTTCAACCATCCCGCGAACATCTTTGTCGCCGGCTTCATCGGCGTGCCGCAGATGAACTTCTTCGATGCCCAGCTGGTGCGCTTGGGCGAGGGCTTTACCGTCAAGACCGACGACATGAATGTCGCACTGGCCCCCGAGACCTGCGCTCAGCTTGCGCTTAACTGGGACGGCGGGGATATGAAGGAGATCACGGCCGGCGTGCGTCCCGAGCAGATTCTGCTTGCCGACAAGGGCGAGGAGGGTGCGCTTCGGGGCACCATCGAGGTCACCGAGCTCATGGGTTCGACCGAGCACGTTCATGTGACGTCTCCCGACGGCCAGTTTGTCCTGATCATCCCTGTCGTCGACCTCGAGGCCAGGGGTTCGCTCAAGGCCGGTGACCCCATCTGGTTCAAGTTCGAGAAGAATGCGACCCACCTTTTCGATAAGGTCTCTGGCAAGAACCTTATCTAGACCCGATTCAATCAGGCCCTCCTTTTGGGCGACTTCGGTTTTGCCATCCTTTTGCCGTAGTCACATATAAGGCTCCCCTCTCGTCCGCTGAGCGAGAGGGGAGCCTTTCTTTGTGCTGGGGCTGTCTGGCCGGTCGTTTGTCTCGATCTGTAACAGGAGGAGGGCCAAATTGGGCCTAGATGTTACAGATTGAGACGGTTTCCCGGAACAATTCTGTTTGTCTCATTCTGTAACAGGTTGACCCAATTTTGCCGGCTAGATGTTACAGGCCGAGATTTTTTGGTCGAGGCAGGTCGCGGGTAACACGAGGGCACAAAAAGCGGAGCCGCGTTGCCGCGACTCCGCTTTCAAAAGGATGGGTAATGGAAGCGAAATTAGCTCAGGTGCCAGATCTCGTCGTTGTACTGGGAGATCGTGCGGTCGGACGAGAAAGTGCCGGCGTTGGCGATGTTGATCAGCGCCTTGCGCATCCAAGCGTCCCGGTCCTCGTAGTCTGCCAGCACGCGCTCCTTAGTCTGGATGTACTCCTCAATGTCGAGCAGGGACATAAACCAGTCCTTGTCCTTGATGTCGTCGTGCAGACGTTGCAGACGCTCGGCGTTGCCGGTCGCCATAAAAGCGGGGTTGGTAATAAAGTCCACCAGCAGCTTAATACCGGGCTTGCGGTAGAGCACGCCGGCGTTATAGCTGCCGTCGGCGTAGAGCTGCTCGATCTGTTTGGACGAGGCGCCAAAGGTGTAGATGTTCTCGTCGCCCACGAGTTCGGCGATCTCGACATTAGCGCCGTCGAGCGTGCACAGGGTCAAAGCACCGTTGAGCATGAACTTCATGTTGGAGGTGCCGCTCGCCTCCTTGGAGGCCAGGCTGATCTGCTCGGAGATGTCGGCGGCGGGAATCACGCGCTCGGCAGCGGTGACGTTATAGTTCTCGATCATGACGACTTGCAGGTAGGGAGCCACGTCGGGATCGTTTGCGATCCACTGCGACAACGTCAGGATCAGATGGATGATGTCCTGGGCGATAGTGTAGGCAGGTGCCGCCTTGCCGCCAAAGATGATGGTGACGGGGTGCTTAGGTCTATTGCCGTTCTTGATGTCGAGGTACTTCCAGATGATGTAGAGCGCGAGCATCTGCTGGCGCTTGTACTCGTGGATACGCTTGACCTGAACATCGATGATCGCGTTGGAGGGAATGGTCACGCCCTGCTCGAGCGCCATGAACTGGCGCATGATGGCCTTGGCCTCGGCCTTGGTGGCGGCCAGGCGCTCAAGAACGTCCTTGTCGTCGGCGAATTCGGCGAGCTTGCTCAGGTCGCCGGTGCTGCGCCAATCGGTACCGATTACATCGTCGAGCAGGCTGGCAAGTGCGGGGTTGGCTCCCTGGATCCAGCGGCGGAAGGTGATGCCGTTGGTCTTGTTGGAGAACTTTTCGGGATAGATCTCGTAGAACGGGCGAAGCTCGGTGTCCTCCAGGATCTTGGTGTGGAGTGCGGCGACGCCATTGATGGAGAAGCCAAAGTGAATGTCCATGTGGGCCATGTGGACGGTGCCGTACTCGTCGATGATGGCGACGCGCGGGTCGCCATGCTCGGCCTTGGCAATCTCATCGAGCTTGACGATGATGTCGGCGATGGCAGGGGAGACCTTCTGCAGGCTGGTGAGCGGCCATTTCTCGAGCGCCTCGGCAAGGATCGTGTGGTTGGTGTAGGCGACCATGGATCGCACGATGGTAACGGCTTCGTCAAACTCGATGTCGTGCTCGGTGGTGAGCAGCCGGATGAGCTCGGGAATGACCATGGTGGGGTGCGTATCGTTGATCTGGACCACGGCGTAGTCGGCCAGATCGTGCAGGTTGCTGCCGCGTTCTACGGCCTCGTCGATCAGGAGCTGGGCGGCATTGCTCACCATGAAGTACTCCTGGTAGATGCGAAGCAGGCGGCCCTGCTCATCGGAATCATCCGGATAGAGGAACAGGGTGAGGTTCTTGGCGATCTTGGTCTTGTCGAAGTCGATGGAGCTGCCGGGGACCAGGCCCTCGTCGACACTTGCCAGGTCAAACAGGCGCAGGCGGTTCTTGGTGGGCTGGCCATAACCGGGCACATCGATGTTGACGAGCTTGGAGGTGACGGCAAAATCACCAAACTCGATGGTGTAGGAGCGGTCGTCATCGATCAGGATGTCCTGCTCGCCGAGCCACTCGTCAGGGACGGCCTTCTGCTGGTTGTCGGCAAAGCGCTGGCGGAACAGGCCGTAATGGTAGTTGAGGCCCACGCCGTCGCCGGTAAGGCCCAGCGTGGCAATGGAATCCAGGAAGCATGCGGCCAGGCGGCCCAGGCCGCCGTTGCCGAGTGAAGGCTCGACCTCAAACTCCTCGATCTTGTTGAGGTCGTGGCCGGCGGCGACGAGCTGGTCCTTAACCTCGTCATAGATGCCGAGGTCGATCATATTGTTGATGAGCAGCTTGCCGATCAAAAACTCGGCAGAGATGTAGTAGAGCTTTTTCTTGCCGTTGTTGAGTGGACAGGCGGCAGAGCGCTTCTGCACGAGCTTGACCAGCAGCTTATAAATACGACGGTCATCGAGCTGCTCGAGCGAGGTGTCAAAGGACTGCTCGGCGAGTTCTGCGAGATTGATACGGGGCATGTTTCCTCCTGTGGTGAGTCGACGACATGTCAGAAATTCAAAAGAAGCCCGCGCGAGGGATTGGGATGGCCTCGCGCGGGAAAAGCGGTCGCGTCCACACGGTGGGGTGGGGTCGGGCGCGGTGGTTCCTATTGGGGAAGCTCGATTTCGGCTTCCGACGGGATGCGGAAGTAGGTCTCGGTCCAGTCGGTGAGCTTGCGCTCGAGTTCGCGGGTGATGGCGCCATCAAGCATGCGCCACGTCCAGTTACCGCCCAGGGTGGCGGGGGTGTTAATGCGCGCCTCGTTGCCCAGATTGAGCAGGTCCTGCATGGTGTAGATACAGGTGTCACTCACGCTGGCGGCGATGGTGCGGTTGAGCGCGTCGGCCATGGACTCGCCTGCCTGCTGGTGGGTATACAGGGCCGCCTGCTCGCGCTGACGCGGGGTGGCCGTTCCCTCATACCAGCCGCGTGCCGTTTCGTTGTCATGCGTTCCGACGTAGGCGACGGTGTTGGCAATGTAGTTGTGCGGCAGGTAGTACGAGTTGCTGCCCTCAAAGGCAAACTGCAGGATCTTCATGCCAGGGAAGCCCGTGGTGTCGCGCATGTCGATGACGCCGGGGGTAAGAAAGCCCAGGTCTTCGGCAATGATGGGAAGCGTGCCGAGCTTTTCCTTGAGCACCTTGAAGAGCTTGAGGCCGGGTCCCTGCGTCCATGAACCATATGACGAATCGGGAGAGGAGAACGGCACCTCCCAAAAGGCTTCAAAGCCGCGGAAGTGGTCCAGACGGATGATGTCGTACATGTCGAGGGCAGCACGGACGCGGTCTTCCCACCAGGAGAAGCCGTCTGCTTCCATAGCATCCCAGTCATAGATGGGGTTGCCCCAGTACTGGCCGGTGGCCGAGAACTGATCAGGCGGCGTTCCCGCGACGCTGACGGGATTGCCGGCGGCGTCGATCTTAAAGAGCTCGGGTGTGGCCCACATCTCGACGGAGTCGCGCGAGACATAGATGGGCAGGTCGCCGATGATCAGGATGTCGTGCTCGTTGGCATAGGCCTTGAGGCGGCTCCACTGGCGATCGAAGAAATACTGCGTCATCTGGTGGTAGAGCATGCGCTCGGGATGGGTGGCGCAGACCTTGGCGGATGCCGCGCCGCGGCGGCGGAGCTCCTCGGGCCACTCCCAAAAGGCTTTGAGTCCGCACTCCTCCTTCACGGTCATAAACTCGCAGTAGGGAATGAGCCAGTCCTCGTTTGCTTGGATAAAGTCGTCGAAATCGGCCGGCTTGTCGGCAGCAAAGCGCTCAGCGGCTCGATCGAGAATCTGACGGCGGCCAACAAAGATGGCACCGTAGTCGACGTTGCTGGGGTCGGAACCAAGGAAGACGCCGTCGATGTCACGCTGCTCCAGATAGCCGGCTTCGATAAGCTCGGCAAAGTCGATCAAGTTGGGGTTGCCTGCGCGGGCCGAGAACGACTGATAGGGCGAATCGCCATAGCTGGTCGTCGTAAGGGGCAGGATTTGCCAGTAATGTTGTTTGCACGAGGCGAGAAAATCGACGAAGTCGTAGGCATTCCAGCCAAAGCCGCCGATTCCGTATGGTCCGGGCAGAGATGAGACGGGCATGAGGACGCCGCTTGCACGCTCCATGAATGCGCTCACCAACCTTCTTGTTGTGGGGTCGGCCTGCCGATGGGTGTGCAGTCCGCCTCCGATGTTCTGATTCGATACACCTATTGTATACATGTTGTTTAAACATGTATAGGCAAGATAAAAAAGTTGGTCGATTTTCGGCGAATGGTTACATGCCATGAAAAAGCCCCGGTCTCACATCGTGAGATCGGGGCAAGAACGGTATGTAGGTTTTTGCTACTCGGCGTCGGCGAAGCCGTTGGGGTTGTGGCTCTGCCAGTTCCAGCTATCGCGGCACATGTCCGCGATGTCGTACTGGGCCTTCCAGCCCATCATGCGCTCGGCCTTGGAGGCATCACACCAGTTGGCGGCGATATCGCCGGCGCGGCGCTCGCGAATCACGTAGGGCAGCTCTTTGCCACAGGCCTTGGAGAAGGCGGCGACGACCTCGAGCACCGAGGTGCCGGTGCCGGTACCCAGGTTAAAGATCTCAACGCCGGTCTTGCCGTTCATCCAGTTGAGGGCGGCCACATGGCCCGATGCCAGGTCGCACACATGGATGTAATCGCGCACGCCGGTGCCGTCGGGGGTGGGGTAGTCGTTGCCAAAGACCTGAACGGCCTCGAGCTTGCCCACGGCAACCTGCGCGACATAAGGCACCAGGTTGTTGGGGATGCCCTTGGGGTCCTCGCCGATCAGGCCCGACGGATGGGCGCCGATGGGATTGAAGTAGCGGAGCAGCACAACGTCCCACTCGGGATCGGCGGTGTGAACGTCCATAATGATCTGCTCAATCATCCACTTGGTCCAGCCATAGGGGTTGGTCGCGGGCTTCTTGGGGTCTTCCTCGGTGACGGGCGGGTTATCCGGATCGCCGTAGACGGTCGAGGAGCTCGAGAAGATGATGGACTTGCAGCCATGGTTGCGCATAACGTCGACGAGCACCAGGGTGTTCTCGATGTTGTTGTGGTAGTACTCGACGGGCTTGCTCACCGACTCGCCGACGGCCTTAAAGCCGGCGAAGTGGATGACGCGGTCGATCTGATGGGTATCGAAGATCTTGTTCATGGCATCGCGGTCGAGCACGTTGGCCTCGTAGAAGGTGAGGTTCTTGGCGGCCTTGTCGCCCACGATGGTCTTGACACGGTCGACGGCGACGGCGCTGGAGTTGGAGAGGTCGTCGACGATGACGACCTGGTAGCCACCCTCGAGCAGCTGAACGACGGTGTGCGAGCCGATAAAGCCGGCGCCACCGGTTACGAGGACGCAGGTGTCTTTGGGGTCGAGTGCTTTGGACATGTAGTCTCCTATCGAATCAGGAACACTTCCTGAGGGAGTATAGCGCAGGCAGGGGCACCCAAAACGTGCAGGGCAGGAAAAGCAGACGAACATGCTAACGTACTCATGGAAATGTTTGGCGTGGGCATAACCTTGACTTTGACGTTTTCATACGAGCCGCCGACCATGGGGTTTGCTGCCGTTCGTGGAAATCGTTGGGACGCGTCGGATGTACGCTAATATGTATGAGTTGAGCGACATATAAATAAACATGTAACGGAGTAGATATGTCACCAAACAGCGATTCCATCCTTTCCCAGGAGCTTTCGCGTCGCACTGCCCTCAAGGCCTTGTTCGGCGCCGCTTCTGCAGCCGTTCTTTTTGGTCTGCCCGCTCGCGCCCATGCTGCGGAGGCCACCAAGGAAACCACCGACAAGCTCAATGCGGCCCAGGCTCAGCTTGACGAGGTCCAGGCCCAGCTCGACAGCATCGCAAATGAATACGCGGCGCTGGCCAACAAGAACGCCCAGACCCTCAACGATATCGAGAGCGTACAGGGCCAGATTGACAGCACGCAGGCGCAGATTGACGAAAAGAAGGCCG
Organism: Collinsella sp. LCP19S3_B6; assembly: GCF_052121815.1. Classification (NCBI taxonomy): domain Bacteria; kingdom Bacillati; phylum Actinomycetota; class Coriobacteriia; order Coriobacteriales; family Coriobacteriaceae; genus Collinsella; species Collinsella sp. LCP19S3_B6. The sequence continues at coordinate 60,176 of NZ_JBQKDN010000010.1, read as the reverse complement.
AGCTCAAAAAGAAGCGCGGCGATCTTTCCGATCGCGTTTCCGCCAGCTATAAGTCGGGCGGCACCAACATCCTGTCGCTGCTGCTCGCCTCGGGCTCGTTTGAGGAGCTCGTCGCCAATGCGCACTATGTTGAGAAGATCAACAAGAGCGACCGCGACGCCATCGAGGATATCCAGACCATCCAGAAAGAGCTCGATACGCAGAAGTCCGAGCTCGAGTCGCAAAAAGCCGACTTGGAGAAGCTTAAGGACCAGCAGACTGCCCAGATGCAGGACATGCAGGCCAAGCAGCAGGAGGTCCAGACGGTTCTGAACGGCCTCTCCGACGATGTCAAGGAGCTCATGGCCCAGCGCGATTCCGAGATTCTCGCTGCCGCCCAGGCTGAGGAGGCTGCCAAGAAGGCTGCCGCTGCTGCGGCTGCCGCAAACAAGAACAATTCCTACTCGGGTGGTTCGAGCTCGGGTGGCGGATCGTATGCGCCCGGAAATCCGCAACAGAATGCCGGCTCGGGCAAGCAGCAGGCTGTCGTCAACGCATGCTACTCCACGCCTTCGCCTGGCCTGAACTGGTGCGCCGCCTGGGTCACCAACGTCTTCCGCAACGCCGGCGTGGGCTACTTTGGCGGCAACGCGTGCGACATGTTTAACGCCTGGTGCTACAGCTCCGATCGTTCGGCGCTGCAGGTGGGCATGATCGTGGCCGACTCGTCGCACAGTGGCACCGGTATGCCGGGTCTGCTGTACGGACATGTGGGCATCTATGTTGGCGGCGGCATCGTTATGAGTAACGAGGGCGCCATCACGTCGAGGTCGCTTGACTCGTTCATTAGCTTTTACGGTACTGGCTCTGGCGTGCGCTGGGGCTGGCTTGGCGGTATTGCGCTGTCGTAGCTGCGGCTTGGTCCGGGACTGCGGGCGAGGCATAAGGTTGCCTGCTCGGGCAGTCCTGCGCAAGACGAAGGCCACATTAAGTGGCCTTCTTTGCGTGCGGAACTCGCGATCAACCTTATGCCTCGCCCGCAGTCCCGGACCTTCCGGGCTCAAGGCGCGACACACCGGACTGGTTGTCTGAATTAAAGAAAGTGAAGGCCCCTTTCGGGGCCTTCCTTTTATAAAAATTCGCCTACTCGGTGGACTTCGGGTTCTAGGTCTACGCCGAATTGGTCTTTGACGGTTGCTTGGATGTGGCGGATGAGTTCGTCGACGTCGGCGGCGGTGGCGTGGTCGGCGTTGACGATAAAGCCGCAGTGCTTTTCGCTCACCTGGGCGCCGCCGACAGCGTGGCCGCGCAGCCCGGCGTCCATGATGAGCTTGCCGGCAAAGTGGCCCTCGGGGCGCTTGAAAGTGGAGCCGGCGCTCGGCATGTCGAGCGGCTGCTTGTCCTCGCGGCGTTGGCGGTAGTCGTCCATGTCGGCCTTGATCATCGCGGCGTTGCCCGGGGCGAGATTGAAGGTGGCCGAAAGCACGATGAAGCCGTCGTCGGCGATGCGGCTCTTGCGATAGCCCAGATTGAGCTCGTCGACATCGAACTCGATGATGCTGCCGCTACCGCGGGTGCCGTCGTCGAGCGCGCGGGCGGGCTTATAGACGCGCACGGACTCCAAAACATCGGCCATGCAGGCACCGTAGGCGCCGGCGTTCATGTAGCAGGCGCCGCCGACCGATCCGGGGATGCCCGAGATGGGCTCCATGCCGGTGAGGCAGGCTTCGGCTGCCGTGGCCGCAACATCCGAAAGCAGCGCACCGGCTGCTGCCGTAACGTGCGTGCCGTCGACGGTAATGGCGGAGAGGCCCTCGCCTAGCGCTACGACGACGCCGCGTATGCCCTTGTCGCCGACGAGTAGGTCGGAGCCGTTGCCCACGATGGTGAGTGGCAGATCGCAGCGATAGCAGGTATCGAGCGTGGCGACGAGGCCCTGCTCGGTGTCGGGCGTGACAAAGACGTCGGCCGGGCCGCCAATCTTAAACGTGGTGTGCTCGCGCATGGGCTCGCTCATCAACACGTTGTCCTCGCCGGCAACGCCAGCGAGCGCGCACAGCAGGTCCTCGTTAAAAAAGTCGTTCTCGTGCATCCGAATATCCGCCTTTTGGTGGTCGTTGTCATCAATCGATTGCAATATACCCCACCTGGACGTATTTGGTGCGCTGGCGGCAATAAAACAGCCGTCTACCGGATTGGTAAAGTGTTTATCATCGAGGTAGAGGGGCAGTCGCTATACTTTCAAGAGATTGCGCGTAAACCTGGAAGGAGCGAGATGGCCAACAAAGTCACCCTCAAGCAGATCGCCCAGGAGGTGGGGCTTTCCCCCTCGTCGGTCTCGCTTGTTCTCAACAATCGGCCTTGTCGCATCTCGGAAGAAAACCGCAAGCTCATCAAGGAGGTCGCGGCGCGCAACCACTATGTTCCCAACCAGATTGCGCGCAGCCTGGTCATGCGCGAGTCACGCACCCTGGGTCTTATCGTCCCCAACATCGAGAGCCGATTTTTTGCCTCACTTGCCGGTAGCTTGGAAAAGCGCTGCCGCGAGGACGGCTATGCGCTCTTTATTACCAGCTCGGGCGGAAGCGCCGACGATGACTTGGAACTGCTGCGCCAGCTGGTGACGCGCGGCGTCGATGGTGTCTTCCTGGTGGTAGGCGACGAGTTCTCGGACGACCGTGCCCTGCGCGAAGAGGTCAGCCATCTACCCATCCCTGCCGTGATGGTCGACCGCGCCATTGAGGGGCTCGAGTGCGACAAGGTGATGTTCGACCACGAGATGGGTGGCTATATGGCTACCCGCTATCTGATCGAGCAGGGCCACCGTCGCATTGCCTGCTTGGTTAATGCGCGTCGTTCCAATACGGGTCGCAAGCGACTTGCCGGCTATGAGCGCGCGCTGCGCGAGGTTGGCCTGCCTATCGACGCGCGTTTGGAGTTTGAGAGCGAGTACTACATTCCGAGCGCCTACGAGGCCTCGGAGGCGGTGCTCGCAACCGACGCCACTGCCGTGTTCGCAAGCTCGGACAACATTGCCCTCGGTCTGCTCAAGCGTTTGCACGAGATGGGGAAGAGCATCCCGGGCGATATTTCGGTGGTGAGCTATGACAACTCGGCGGCCGACGTTCTCTTTGAGCCGGCGCTGACCGCCATTGAGCAGGATCCTGGTGTCCTCGCGGAACATGCTTTTGGCTGCATGTCCAAGCGTCTTGCCGGTAGGGGCGGTAGGCGTGCCGAAGAGGTCGTCCTGGAGCCGGCGCTTATCGTTAAGGGCAGCGTGCTCGAGCTTACTAAACATAACTAAACACGTTTATCAATTTGCAGAGACCGAATGTGGAGCACCTGTGGCAGACAATGCCGCAGGTGAATGTCGCGTTTTGTTGATCGATGTGATTGATAAGGGTGATAAAACGTTTTTTCACCATGATAAAACGTTTTAGCAAATATACTAGTCCCAACGAATGGTTGCCGTATTGGAGGGCGACCGCACAGCGGAGGGACATAAACAATGGCTAAAACACTGGGGACGCCGTGGCAAAAGCTGGGCCACGAGGTGCCGGCTTCCGAGCTCGAGGGCGTCGACCTGTATTGGCGTGCATCGAATTATCTGTCCGTCGGTCAGATCTACCTTCGCTCTAACCCGCTCATGCGCCCCGACTTTGTCGATGAGAAAACCGGCGAGGTGCGCGACTTTGGTCGCCCGGACGTTAAGCACCGCCTGGTCGGTCACTGGGGCACCACGCCCGGCATCAACTTCCTGTTCGGTCATGTCAACCGCCTCATCGCCGATCACAACCAGAACGCGATCTTCTTGATGGGCCCGGGTCACGGTGGCCCCGCTGGCACCGCCCAGTCGTTGCTCGATGGTACCTATCGCGAGATTCGCCCCGACATTACCAATGACGAGGCCGGCCTGCAGAAGTTCTTCCGCCAGTTTTCCTACCCCGGCGGTATTCCGAGCCATTTTGCGCCCGAGACGCCTGGCTCCATCCATGAGGGCGGCGAGCTCGGCTACACGCTCAGCCACGCCTACGGTGCCGTCATGGATAACCCGAGCCTGCTGGCCGTGGCTGTGGTGGGCGACGGCGAGTCCGAGACCGGTCCGCTCGCGACCTCTTGGCAGTCTAACAAGCTCGTGAACCCGGCAACCGATGGTATCGTCCTGCCGATCCTGCACCTCAACGGCTACAAGATCGCCAACCCCACCATTCTTGCCCGCGTGTCCGACGAGGAGCTCACCAAGTTCTTTGAGGGCATGGGCTATAAGCCGCATTTCTTTGTCGCCGGCTTTGACGACGAGAGCCATGCGAGCATTCATGCGCGTTTCGCCGCCCTGTTCGAGCAGGTCTTCGATGAGATCTGCGACATCAAGGCCACCGCTATGGCTCAGGCCACTGCGGGCGAGACCGTGGTCCGTCCGGCCTATCCCATGATCGTGTTCCGTACGCCCAAGGGTTGGACCTGCCCCAAGCAGATTGATGGCAAGAAGACCGAGGACTCCTGGCGCGCCCATCAGGTGCCGCTGGCGAGTGCCAAGGACACCCACGAGCACTTCCGCGTGCTGCGCGAGTGGCTTCGCTCCTACAAGCCCGAGGAGCTCTTTACGCCCGAGGGCCAGGTGCGCCCCGAGGTGACGGCCTTTATGCCGACCGGCGAGCTGCGTATCGGCGCCAATCCCAACGCGAACGGCGGCAAGGTACGCCGCGAGCTCGAGCTTCCCGATATTCACGCTCACGAGATCCCCATCGCAAGTAAGGGCCACGGCTGGGGCTCCACCGAGGCCGCCCGCGTCTTTGGTGAGTACACTGCCGATGTTCTGGCCAAGAACATGGATGATTTCCGCATCTTCGGTCCCGACGAGACCGCGTCCAACCGCCTGCAGGCTGCCTATAAGGTGACCAAGAAGCAGTGGGATGCCGGTTTCTACGAGGACGATGCCAACGACGAGCTGCTGGCCGGTTCCGGTAAGGTTGTCGAGCAGCTGTCCGAGCACCAGTGCGAGGGCTTCCTCGAGGCCTACGTGCTCACCGGCCGCTCCGGTGTGTGGAGCTCCTACGAGAGCTTTGTCCACGTGGTCGATTCCATGGTCAACCAGCACTGCAAATGGCTCGAAGCAACCAAGCGCGAGATTCCGTGGCGTGCTCCTATCAGCGGCCTCAACATTTTGCTGTCGAGCCATGTCTGGCGCCAGGACCACAACGGCTTTTCGCACCAGGACCCCGGCTTTATCGACCTGCTGCTCAACAAGGCCAACGACACGCATGTCGTGAATGCTTATTATCCGGCCGATGCCAATATGGCCCTTGCTGTGGCCGAGCGCGTCTACCAGTCCACCGACTGCGTCAATGCCATCTTCTGTGGCAAGCAGCCCGCCCCCACCTTCCAGACGGTCGACGAGGCCAAGTCTGAGCTCGCCGAGGGCGTAGCGACCTGGGAGTGGGCATCGACTGCCGACTCGCTCGCCGAGGCCGACGTCGTGGTCGCTACTTGCGGTGACGTGCCGACGCTCGAGGCACTGGCCGCAACCGATATGCTGCGCGGGCTGGACATCAAGGTCTGGTTTGTCAACGTAGTCGATCTGCTCAAGATCCAGAACGTCTGCGAGAACGACCAAGCTATCAGCGATGAGCGCTGGGCTGAGCTGTTTGGCCGCGGCGAGAAGCCCGTGCTCTTCGCATTCCACGCTTATGCCGGCACGATTCGCCGCCTGATCTGGAACCGCCCCGGCCACGATGCCTTCCGCGTCCACGGCTACGAGGAGAAGGGCTCCACGACCACGCCGTTTGACATGCTGCGCCTGAACAACATGGACCGCTGGGCCCTGGCCGCCGACGTGCTGCGCATGGTTGACGCCGATAAGTTTGCCGAGCAGATTGATGAGTGGGAGGCCTTCCGCACCGAGGCCTTTGAGTTCGCGTGCGACGAGGGCTTCGATCACCCGGCCTTTACCGACTGGGTCTGGCCCGATGCCGCGGCCGCAACCGCTGCTGACGGCGTACTCTCCGCAACGCAGCTAACTGCCGGCGACAACGAATAGCATCCGGGACGGTCTCGCCCGGAGGCGGCCCTCTCGACCGTTTCGATATGCGGGGGCTGATTCTATTTTTTGTAATGGGGACCTTGCTTATGCTGCCTTAGAAGCCGTGCATCTAACTATGGTCAGCCAAGATTACATTGCCGGGGGGGGGGGGGGGGGGGGGGGGGGGGGGGGGGGTGGGGGGGGGGCCCGCCCCCCCCCCCCCCCCCCCCCCCCCCCCCCCCCCCCCCCCCCCCCCCGCCCCCGTCCTCGTCCGTGAACTTTTCCGCTGGGCGAGCGGGACCGCGGGTAACCCGCTCCATTGTTTCCAAATGAATACGCTGTGAGCCGAGGGGGACGGTTCTCCCCGCAAGCACTCTAGTATGCTAAAGTACCCAGAAGATCGGCGGAGCTATGCCGGTCTTTCGTTCTATATGAAACGCAGTATGAGGAGGCTCACCAGATGACGGCCACACCGTGGGGATTCCGGGACATATTGCCCGAGGAGGCTCAGGCACGCGAGGAGATCGCGTATACGGTGAAGGGCTGCTTTAGGGAGCATCATTACCTTCCGGTCGAGACGCCGCTGCTCGAGGACAAGGGTTCGCTCGAGGAGGGCGGCCGCATTGCGGACACGCCGTTTAAGCTCTTTGATGACGACGGCCGCCTGCTGGTGGTCCGTCCCGACAACACGCTGCCGATCGTGCGTCTGGTTTCGACCCGCATGCGTGCGGCCGATCTACCCCTGCGCCTTCGCTACGAGGCGCCGGTGGTTCGCGAGTGCCAGCGCAATGCCGGTGGCTCGCGTCAGTTTACGCAGCTGGGCTTTGAGCTTATCGGTGCGGGCGATACCGCGGGCGATGTAGAGATTGTTTCGCTGGTGGCCGAGGCCGTGCGTAAGCTGGCGCTTCCCGATGCTCGTATAATCGCAGGTAGCGTGCGTCCTTTTAAGGAGCTGCTCGCGGCGTGCGAGGATCGCGAGCTGGCAGCCGAGGCCCTGCGCTGCGTGCATGCCAACGACTTTGTGGGCCTCGATGCCCGCGTGGCTGCCAGCACCGAGTCTGATGCCGTCAAGGCCGCCATTAGCGAACTGCCGCGCCTGCACGGTGGTGCCGAGGTGCTCGACCGTGTGGACGCGCTGCTGGAGGCCGCCGGTATCGCCGCGTCGCCGACGCGCGAGCTGCGTGCCCTGGTCGAGGGTTTGGCTCCCGAGGACGCCCAGGTGCTGTCGTTCGATTTCTCCATCATGAACTCTTTCGATTACTACACGGGCCTGGTCTTTAAGGCCTATGCCGGCGGCTTGCCCGATCCGGTGGGTTCGGGCGGACGCTACGACTCCATCTTTACCGGTGCATTTGGCGACGGCATCGAGGTGCCGGCTGCGGGCTTCGCCTTTTCGCTCGAGCGCCTGGAGGCCGCGCGTACCTCGGCAGAGGACACCGCTTCCGACGGCGATCACGCCGCGGGCCGTGGCGCCGAGGGTCCGCTGCGCATTGCCGTGCCCAAGGGCTCGCTTAAGGCAGACACGCTCGACGTGCTCGAGGCCGCGGGCCTGGACGTCTCTGAGTTGCGTGACCCCGGCCGTCACCTGATTGTGCGCGGTCGCGACACGCGTGCCGGTGAGGGCACGGTCGGCGATATCGAGTTTGTTATCGTGCGACCCAGCGATGCGCCCGCCTTTGTGGGCTGCGGTGGCGCCGATTGCGGCATCTGCGGCTGGGATTCGCTCATCGAGGCCGACCTCAACCTGCTGCAGCTGGTCGATTTGGGCTACGGCCTGTGCACCTTTATCGAGGCGGAGCCCGCGTGGCGCGCCGGTCAGGCCGAGCGCAACTATGCCCGCCGCGGGTCGCTTCGCGTGGCAACCAAGTATCCGCGCATCGCGAGTGCCTGGTATGCCGAGCGCGGTGTGAACGCCGATATCGTCTCGCTGCACGGCAACATCGAGCTGGGCCCCATCGTCGGCATGACCGATCGCATCGTGGATATTACCGCTACGGGTGCCACGCTGCGCGACAACGATTTGGTCATCACCGGCCGCATTATGGACTGCACGGCGCGCTTTTTTGTCAACCCGGGCGCCGCTCGCTTAGATCCGCGCGTACGCAATCTGGCAGATCGCTTGGCGGCGGCCGTTAAGGACAAACATTTTGAGCCCGTTGCGGGCTCGGCACAATAGCGCGAGCACGCACGGGCGCCCCAACGTCTGGGCTGCGGGCCGATGGGCGCCGCCGCCCGGCCTCTCGTTTTTCGAACACAACCTCGACCGATAGGGGATACCGATATGAAGACTATCAAGCTTGCTCCCGGTGAGCGTCTCGTTACCAACCAGCTCAACCGTAAGGGCGTGCTGCCGCAAAACATCGTCGACGCCGCCCGCGATATCGTGGCCAACGTGCGCGCCAACGGCGATGCCGCGGTGCGCGACTACTGTCAGCGTTTTGACGGTGTTGAGCTGCAGAGCTTCCGTCTGCCGCAAGAGCAGATCGATGCCGCGCTCGAAGGCCTCGATCCCGCTTTTGTCGCGGCGCTCGAGAAGGCTGCGCGCCAGATTCGCGAGTTCCACCAGCGCGAGGTCGAGCAGAGCTGGTTTACCACGCGTGCAGATGGCACCATGCTCGGCGTTAAGGTGACCCCGCTTGCGGCGGCCGGCATCTACGTGCCGGGCGGTCGCGCGCAGTATCCCTCCACGGTGCTCATGAATGCCATTCCCGCCAAAGTCGCCGGCGTCGAGCGCGTGGTCATGGTGACCCCGCCGCAAAAAGATGGCCTGATCAGCCCCTACACGCTCGCCGCGGCAAAGCTCGGCGGCGTGGACGAAATCTATATGGTGGGCGGCGCTCAGGCCGTAGCCGCGCTGGCATACGGTACCGAGACCATTCCGCGCGTCGACAAAATCACCGGTCCGGGCAACGCCTTTGTTGCCGCGGCCAAGCAGATTGTCTCGGGCGACGTGGGTATCGATATGGTCGCCGGTCCCTCCGAGGTCTGCGTGCTGGCAGATGCCACGGCCAAACCCATGGTGGTCGCGGCCGACCTGATGGCCCAGGCCGAGCACGATCCGCTAGCAGCCTGCTATCTGGTGACCTGCGACGAGCAGTTTGCGCGCGAGGTCGAGGCGGGTATCGACATTTTGGTGGCACAGTCCCCGCGTGCCGAGATCACGCGCGCCTCGCTCGACAACGAGGGCACCATCGTGGTGGCCGCCGATATGGCTGCTGCCGTCGAGGCGGTGAACACCGTGGCGCCCGAGCACCTGGAGCTGCACTGCAAGGATGCGATGGGCCTGCTCGGCGGCATTCGCAACGCCGGCGCCATCTTTGTGGGCGCTTGGAGCTCCGAGCCGCTTGGCGATTATGTTGCCGGCCCCAACCACACGCTGCCGACCGGCGGCACGGCCATGTTCTCCAACCCGCTTTCGGTCGAAGAATTCGTCAAGCGCTCGAGCGTCATTTGCTATACGCCCGAGGGTCTGCTCTCGGACGCTCCCGCGACGCAGCGCCTGGCCGAGGCTGAGGGCCTGTGGGCACACGCGCTTTCCGCCGCGCTGCGCCGCCGCGTGCTGGAGCAGGGCGAGGGTGCCGTGAGTGCTGAGTCTCTGGCCGCGGCCGACCTGACCAAGGTCGCTTGGCCGGGCGACGCCGTGGCGACGGTCACCGAGGGTGTGGACCTAGCGGCTGCAAGTGCGGATGGCGCTGGCGCGACCGGCGAGGAGGCCTAATATGGCCGAGCTGACGTCTCGCATGAAGGAGCTCGTTCAGCCCTACTTGGCTGGCGTTGAGCCCTACGATCCCAACTTTACGCCCACGCGCATCAACCTTTCGGCCAACGAGAACACCTATCCCGTGCCGGCTGGCGTGCGCGAGGCGGTCGACGCCGCCCTGGCTGCCACGCCGCTCAACCGCTACCCCGACCCCATGTCCAACGATCTGCGCGACGAGCTTGCCGCTTGGCATGGTGTGGCGCGCGAGAATGTCTGCGTGGGCAACGGCGGCGACGAGCTGCTCTATAACTACCTGCTGGCGTTTGGCGGTGCGGGGCGGACCCTGCTCAACTGCCCGCCGTGTTTTAGCGAGTATGCGTTCTTTGCGTCGCTCTGTCAGACCGAGGTGCGCGACGTGTGGCGCGACCCGGCGACCTTTGAGCTCGACCAGGCTGCCGTGCTCGCGGCGGCGCCCGAGTGCAACCTGGCCATAGTGACATCGCCCAATAACCCCACGGGTGACGTGGCAACGCTCGATTTTGTCGCGGCCCTGTGCGATGCGTGCCCCGGCATGGTGATGGTCGACGAGGCCTACGTTGAGTTCGCCGACGCTTCGTTTGGCGCGGCCACCACAGCGCAGGGACTTATCGCCGAGCATCCCAACCTGGTGATCCTGCATACGCTGTCCAAGGCGTTTGGCGCCGCCGGCACGCGTCTGGGCTATGTGATTGCGGCGCCCGAGGTCATCGACGTGTTCGCGGCGATTCGCCAGATCTATTCGGTCAACGTGCTGAGCCAGGCGGCGGCGCTTGCCTGCGTGCGCGCCCGCGATGCGTATGCGCCCGTGGTGGCACAGGTCGCTTCCGAGCGCGAGCGCGAACTGTGTGCCCTGCGCGCAATGGCTGCCGGGGGTCTGCCCGTGGAGGCATGGCCGAGTGCGGCGAACTTTGTGCTCGTGCGCACGCCGCATGCTACACGCGTGCGTGAGCGCCTGCGCGACGAGTATTCGATTTTGGTGCGCGACTTTAGCTACGCGCCGGGGCTTGCGGACTGTCTGCGCATTACCGTGGGCACCCCACAGGAAAACGATGAGGTGCTGGCTGCGTTTGCCGCGCTGGTGAAGGAGGAGATGTAGATGAGCCGTTATGCCGAGGTGGTCCGCAAGACGGGGGAGACCGACATTGTTGTCAAACTCGACCTGGACGGATGCGGCGTGTGCGATATCTCGACCGGCGTGCCGTTTTTCGACCACATGCTCAACGCCTTTGGCCGCCATGGCCTGTTTGATTTAACGGTGCATGCAGTAGGCGACGTGGAGATCGACGCGCACCATACCGTCGAGGACACGGGCATTGTGCTGGGTGAGGCGTTTTGCCAAGCGCTGGGCGACAAGGCGGGTATTACGCGCTTTGCCGACGCGGCGATTGCCATGGACGAGACGCTCGTGATGGCCGCCGTGGACATTTCGGGTCGCGGCCAGGCCTACTGCGAGCTGCCCGTGCCGACCGAACGTGTGGGCAGCTTCGATACCGAGCTGGCCGTCGAGTTCTTCTATGCCTTTGCGCGCGATGCCAAGCTCACGCTGCACGTGCGCGAGCTCGCAGGCGGCAACTCGCATCACATTATCGAGGCCGCCTTTAAGGCCGTGGGCCGCACGATGCGCCACGCCTGCGAGCTCGATCCCCGCGTGCAGGGCATCCCCAGCACCAAGGGCTCGCTGTAACCTACCAAAAAGGGACAGGTTTATTTTGGCAGGTTTTATCTGCGGAAATGCTGTCTCATACGGTGGGTGAACGTTTAACCGACCAAAATAAACCTGTCCCTTTTTGGCAGGTTTTGAATGGGAAAAAGGAGGGTCGCGTGGGCGAACCGAAGATCGTGGTGGTCGACTACCACAAGGGCAACTTGTCGAGCGTCGTGCGCGGGCTTGTGCGCGCCGGTGCCGCCGCCTGCACGTCGGACGATCCGGAGCAGATCCGCCGCGCCGACGGCCTGGTCATCCCGGGCGTGGGTGCGTTCTATGACGCGATCGCCTTTATGCGCCAGAGTGGCGAGGAGGCGGCCGTGTTCGACGCCGTCGCCGCCGGAACCCCGCTGTTCGGCATCTGCCTGGGCCTTCAGCTATTTTTTGAGCGCGGCAACGAGGGCGTGCCTGCGGACGAGGGCGCGATCGCCGACGGCAGCGCCCCCGAGCAGGCTGGCGGTCCCTGGGTCGATGGCCTGGGCATTATGCGCGGTTCGTGCACGCGCTTGGAGTCGAGCCGCCTGAAGGTGCCGCACGTGGGCTGGGACCAGGTGCACATGACGCCCGCCGGTGCGGCCGATCCGCTGCTTGCCGGTTTTGCCGAGGGCGCCAACATGTACTTCACCCACAGCTACGCGGTGGCTGACGACGCCGATGCCGCCGATGTGCTGGCGTGCACACACTATACGCGGAGCTTCCCGTGCATCGTGCGCCATGGCAACGTGTGGGGCTGCCAGTTCCATCCCGAGAAATCCTCCGCGCTGGGTCAGCGCATCCTTAAGAACTTTGTGAGCATCGTCGAGGAGGTTGGCCGATGATCCTGTTTCCCGCAATCGATCTGATCGGCGGCAAGGTCGTGCGCCTGGAGCGCGGTGACCGCAGCCGCTGCAAGGTATATTCCGACGATCCCGTGGCCGTTGCCCGCACGTTTGCCGAACAGGGCGCGAGCTGGGTGCACGTCGTCGACCTGTCCGCTGCCTTTGGCGAGGACGAGGGCGCACGTGCTGCCAACTCGGCGGCGATTAAGGCCATCTGCGGCGTCGACGGTCTGTCCGTGGACGTGGGCGGCGGCGTCCGCTCGCTTGCGCGCATCGACGAGTTGGCAGGCTACGGCGCATGCCGTATCGCGCTGGGCACCGTGCTGGTGACCGAGCCGGGTTTTGCCGAAGTGGCAGCCCAAGGCTTTGGCGAGTTGCTGGTGGCAGACATCGCCGCGCGCGACGGCCAGGTCAAGGTGAACGGCTGGCGCGACGGTGCAGGTGTGGCGCTCGACGATGCCGTGGCGCAGCTTTCCGAGCTGGGCTTTAAGCATCTGGTGTATACCGACATCGCGCGCGATGGCATGCAGACGGGTATCGATGTGGCGGCGTATCGCCATGTGGCCGAGGTCGCGGGCTTTCCCGTCGTGGCTTCGGGCGGCATCTCGACGCTCGACGACATCCGCGCACTGGCCGCGGTGGGCGAGGGCGCGATTGAAGGCGCCATTACCGGCCGTGCGCTCTACGAGGGCAACTTTACGCTGGCCCAGGCGTTGGCCGCCGCCCGAGGGGAGGAGTAGCCCATGCTTACCAAGCGCGTAATTCCCTGTCTGGACGTCAAGGACGGCCGCGTGGTCAAGGGAGTTAACTTTGTGAGCTTGCGCGATGCGGGCGATCCGGTGGAACTGGCCCGCGTCTACGACCGCGAGGGTGCAGACGAGGTCGTATTTTTGGACATTACCGCGACGAGCGACAACCGCGCGACGACCATCGAGATGGCGGCACATGCGGCCGAGGAGCTCGCCATTCCCTATACCGTGGGCGGCGGCTTTCGCGACCTGGCGGGCATGCGCACCATGGTTGCCGCCGGTGCCGACAAGGTGTCGCTCAACTCGGCGGCCGTGCGCGATCCGTCGCTGATTAGCCAGGCTGCCGCGGCGTTTGGCAGCCAGGCCGTGGTCGTGGCGATTGATGCCAAGCGCGTCGGCTTGCCCGGCGCATCCGGTGCCGACAAGTGGGAGGTCTTTACCGCAGGAGGTCGCAACGCCACGGGCATCGACGCGGTGGCGTGGGCCGAGGAGGCGGCTCGTCGCGGCGCCGGCGAGATCTTGCTCACCAGCATGGACCGCGACGGCACCAAGGCCGGCTTTGATTTGGCGCTCACCCGCGCCGTGGCCCGCGCGGTGCCAATCCCCGTCATCGCGAGCGGCGGCGTGGGCACGCTCGAGCATTTTGCCGAGGGCGTGATCGAGGGCGAGGCCGACGCCGTGCTGGCGGCGAGCGTCTTTCACTTTGGAACCTTCAGCATTCGCCAGGTGAAGGAGTATATGGCCTCTCAAGGCATCCCTGTCAGGTTGGACTTCTAGCGCTGCGGCTTGCCCAGGCACCGCATCTTGCCGCTCAAACCGTCGCTCGCGTACCAAAGTACGCGTCGCTCCTCTTTCGCGGCAACCTGCGGCACCTGGACAACCCTCGCCGACCTGCGAAGTTTGAATTTGGGGAGAGAAATGGAAGAGATAACCGATCCTTCAAAGCTTGCGTACGACGCCCGCGGGCTGATTCCTTGTGTGGTTCAGCAGTATGACACCGGCGAGGTGCTCATGGTTGCCTGGATGAACGAGGAGTCGGTGGGGCTGACGCTCAAGACCGGCACCACGTGGTTTTGGAGCCGCAGTCGCCAGGAGCTCTGGAACAAGGGCGCGACGTTCGGCAACATGCAGGAGGTTCGCGAACTCTGGGCCGACTGCGATAGCGATACGCTGCTGGTCAAGGTTGACTCGCCGGGTCCGGCCTGCCATACCGGCAACCGTACCTGCTTCTTTAAGAAACTCGCGTAGGGCGGGCGCTCGACCAGGCGCTTGGCCGACCAGAAAGGATTGAACCATGGGTGTGCGTACCGCAAATGTTCAGGATGGAAATATCGGCGAGACGCTAACGGGGCTGGCCGAGGTTATTCACGGTCGTCGCGATGCGTCGCCGCAGGAAAGCTATACCGCTCGACTGCTGACCGATGTGGAGGATGAGCTGCTCAAGAAGCTTGCCGAGGAGGCGAGCGAGGTGATCATGGCCTGCAAGGATAACGACCATGATCACATTCGCTACGAGGCCGGCGACCTGGTCTACCACCTGCTCGTGACGCTTGAGCGCTACGGCATTACCCTCGACGAGCTGGCCGGCGAGCTCAACGCCCGCCGCCACTAGTCGTTAAAGAACGTCCCCGATGACCATAGAAGTTGCGGTGGAATAGTTCTTGTTTGACGGTCTTAGGGCTATAAATAGGAGCTATTTCACCGCAACTTATGAAGGGATGGCTAGGCGAGGGGTGTGGGCTCCCATTCGCCGGTGGGGTGGGGGATGTCGAAGGTTCGGTAGCCGCAGTCGTAGGCATGGGCTTGGGCCTCGCGGATATTCCAGCAAATATCACAGGCGCGGTGCGCATCCGAGCCAAAGGTAATGGGCGCCTCAGCATGGGCAAAGCAGCGCAAAAGGCCGGTCGCGGGATAGTAGTCGTCGAGCCCCTTGCGCGGTGCGGCGGTCGAGACCTCAACGCGGCGGCCCGTATCGTGCGCACACTCGGCCATCTGCCGCCAAAACGGTGCGGGGTCAAAATCGGGCGCAAAGCCTTCCTTCGAAAAGCGCATGACCAGGTCGGGGTGAGCCATCACATCAAAGTTGAGCGAGCTTTCGCAGGCGCGGCACCAGTCATCGACATAGCGCTCCCACACGCCGCGCACGCCTAAGTTTTCCCAAACGTGCAGGTTGGTGTCGTCGTCGATCCAGCCGCAGCGTGAGTCGGGCGTATCGGGGCGTGCGACGCCCTCTGTCCCCGTCGTGCCCGCGGCGCCTGCCATGATATTGCCCGGGCTACCAATCCAATGCACGCTGCCCAGGCGTACGACGGCGCCCCGGGACCAGCGCTCAACCAAAGGCTCGCAGCCTTCGTACCAATCGCACTCAAAGCCATAGACAAGCTCGAGCTCCGGCGCAATCTGCGCGGCAAGCTTGCGGGCATCCTCAAAAGCCAGACGATGCGCCGGCAGGTCGCCCTCGACAACCTGCACCTCGCAGGTGGCATCCATGCTGGCAGGCAGGGTAAGGTGATCGGCCGAGACCATGGTGCGGCAACCGGCCGCAGCAGCGGCGCGGACGTTGTCTTCAAACGAGGCGTGTCCGTCCGAAAACGAGGTGTGAGTATGGCAATCGACCAGCGGGCAAGCAGGCATGGCGGCTCCTTTACGTCAAGCGAATCTGCTCCATTGTAACGGCGCGGCCCCCAGTGCGATGTGCGCGCCGTGGGCCGAAATCGACTGGAAAGGACGGGCGGCGCATAAGGGCGGGCTCGCGACATCGGCCTTGCTTCGAATCATGTACCTCAGCCTCCAAAACTGACAAAAAATGACATGTTTGGAGGCTGATGTACATGTTTGGCCGAGGCGGTGGAGTGTCGGTTCTTGCAGACAAGGAAAATCGCGCTCATCGCGCGCCGCCACACTTGCGCCGCTCGCGATGTGCTAGCGTTTGGGTGAATAAAACGAGCCCGTGCGGAAAGGAGCCGGACCGTATGCAACGTGGAACTACATCTCCGCTGTCCTGCGAGACCGATGCGCCCGAAACCATCGTCAAGCTGGAGTGCGACATCGACGACGCGTCGCCCGAGGTGCTCGCCTACGCCGCCGACCGCCTGCGCGAGGCCGGCGCGCGCGAGGTGCACTGGCTGCCCCTCTATTGCAAGAAAGGCCGCCCTGGCTGGCAGTTGCAGGTAATCTGCACCCACGAGGATATCGAGTGCCTGCAGACGATCATCTTTTTGGAAACCACGACCAATGGCATCCGCCGCCAGGTTATGGAGCGCGTTTGCCTGCCGCGCTACTTTGAGCGGGTAACGACGCCGTGGGGCGAGGTATCCGTCAAGGTGGCCACCTTGCCCGACGGCAGTGAGCGTGCGGCGCCCGAGTACGAAGACTGCGCCCGCCTTGCCCACGAGCACAATGTGCCGCTCCAACGCGTGATGCAGGCGGCCCAGAGCGCGGCACTGCGATTTGAATAACGCGGCTGGTGGCGACATTCCGCGCCCGGCCACGTCAACCCCACCCCGAAAGGACCTCCATGAAATACCTCATCGCTTCTGACATCCACGGCTCGGCATATTGGACCGAGCGCCTCTGCGCCGCCATCGAAGCCGAGCAGCCCGACCGCATCGTCCTGCTGGGCGACCTGCTTTATCACGGTCCGCGCAACGACCTGCCGCGCGACTACGCTCCCAAGCGCGTGATTCCGTTGCTCAACGCCCTGGCCGACCGCATTATCGCGGTGCGCGGCAACTGCGACGCCGAGGTCGACCAGATGGTTCTCGACTTTCCCGTCATGGCCGACTACGCCACACTGTTCGACGAGGTCGGCCGCGAGCTGTTCCTGACGCACGGCCACGTCTTTGGCGCCGGCATGCACAACAGCGTCGATCACGCGCCCGCGCTGCCCGAGGGCTCCGCGCTCGTCTACGGCCACACGCACGTCAAGGTCAACGAGGAAAGCACCGCTCACCCGGGGCTGTGGCTCTTCAATCCCGGTAGCGTGAGCATCCCCAAGGACGGCACGCACAGCTATGGTATCTACGAGGGCGGCGCGTTCCGCCATGTGATCATGGAGGAGGACTAACCATGGCCGAGCACATGGCTCAGCAAAATGCCGAAGGTTCGCGCGACCTGTCCACGCTGGTCGATGCATCGGCCGAGTTACAACATCTGGTACAGACTATCTGGCGCCTGCGTCAGCCCGACGGCTGCCCGTGGGACCGCGAGCAGACGCACCAGAGCATTGGCAAGAACATGATCGAGGAGGCCTACGAGGCGCTCGACTGCATCGAGGCGGATGACGCGGCCCATCTTCGCGAGGAGCTGGGCGATGTGCTCATGCAAGTCGTGCTGCATGCACAGATTGCGGCGGACGCCGGCGAGTTTACGCTGGCCGACGTGGCGCGCGATATCGACGCCAAGCTCATTCGCCGCCATCCGCACGTGTTTGGCGATGTGGATGCCGACAACTCCGACGAGGTGCTCAAGATTTGGGACGAGGTCAAGCTTGCCGAGAAGGCCGCCAAGGACCAGGCCGTGGCGGCGGGCGAGGCTGCGCCCGAGGGCCTGCTCGACGGCGTGCCCACGCATCTGCCGGCGCTGATGCAGGCTCAGAAGGTGTCGCGCAAGGCGGCTGCCGTGGGCTTTGAGTGGGATACGGTCCAGGACGTGTGGGACGAGGTCGCCGAGGAACGTGCCGAGTTTGAGGCCGAGGAGCCCGGCTCGCCCGAGCGCGAGATGGAGTTTGGCGACCTGCTCTTTGCCCTGGTCAACGTTGCACGCAAGGAGGGCATCGACGCCGAGAGCGCCCTTCGTGCCAGCACGGCCAAGTTCCGCCGCCGTTGGGCCGCAATGGAGCAGATGGCGGCCGATGCCCATGTTGATCTTGCCGAGCTTTCGACCCACGGGCTCAACGACCTGTGGGATGCCGCAAAGGCAGAGGAGTAGGACACGGTGTTGGTCGGCGGGGCGTAAGGGCGGCGCCCCGTCGACTTGCCCGTTGGCGACCACGCGCGCTCGAGTAATGGATTTGTCCTACGGCTCGTCCGGCTGGTCCGCCCGCGTGCTATAACTAAAGGACTTAGCGCAAACAAACCTCAACCGCACAAGGCGCACATGGATCAGATTTACGACAACAGGCACTATTCCGCCGGTTCGCGCGAACCGTCACCTCGCCGTGCGCATTCGGTGCAGCTTGGCGGGTCTGGTTATGCTGGCGCTGATCGCTCCAGGTATAGCTCGCCGGCGACTTCGCATCCCAATGCTCAGCCAAATAGTTCCTCGGACAGTCCGGTGTGCCCATCGCGTTCCAAGCATACGTCGCGCCCTTCGACCCAGGCGTCCGACAAGCCGCGCCGTCCCTCAAGCCGTCTTTCGGGCTCGGACTTTATGCACTACGCCAACGATAACGCGGTGGTCAAGGCAATCTATGATTTTACCCACGGTCCCCAGCGAGGGCTGTTTGTTGGCATTGTCGTCGCCCTGGCGCTCGTGAGCCTGTACTTCCCCGTGCGCGACCTGTATGTGGCAAAACGCTCGAGCGACATCTTGGCCAAGCAGGTCGAGATTCGCGAGCAATATAATGACGACCTGCAAAAAAGCGTCGACAAGCTGCTCTCGGAGGAGGGCATTAAGGACGCGGCGACCGAGGACCTGGGTCTGGTGATGCCCGGCGAGAAGAGGATTGAAGTGCAGGGCCTGGACGACGATTCCGATACCTCGTCGAGCCAGAAGTCGTCGAACGCCAAGAAGGCCAGCGAAGTTGCCAAGGAAATCGAAGAGGTCGGCAAGGACGCGCCGTGGTACATTCAGACGCTCGACATGCTGTTTGGTTTTAACGGCGTCGAGGGCCAGGCAGTCGTGTCCAATGGCGAGTAGCGCCCGGAGGGGGGCCGCAATGACGAATTGCAAACGATATAAGGTGGCGGCGATTGACCTGGGAACGGTGTCGTCGCGACTGGTGCTGGCCCAGGTCGAGGACGGGGCGATCGTGGAATCGTCCAAGCATACCGAGATTACCGACTTGGGCGAGGGCGTGGACGCAACGGGGCGCTTTTGCGAGGCGGCCGTTGGGCGCGTGCTCGCTGCGTGCCGAATGTTTGTGGACGAGGCCCGTGCCTTTGGGGCCGCGTGCATCTGCACCACGTGCACGAGCGCCGCGCGCGATGCGTCCAATGCCGCGCTGCTGCTGGACGGCCTGCGCGAGCTGGGGCTCGAGCCGCAGGTGATTCCGGGCGAGGTCGAGGCGCGCCTGACGTTTTTTGGCGTGGCGCACGACTTTGCCGGCGAGCGCATCATTGTTACCGATTCGGGTGGCGGATCCACGGAGCTCGCGACGGGCGTCTATGCGCCGGAGCGTGGGGTCTTTGCGCTGGAGGGAACGCGCTCGCTGGACATCGGCTGTCGCCGCGTGACGGAGCGGTTTTTCTCGGCGCTGCCGCCAACGGGCAGCGAGCTTGCCGCCGCTGGCGCGTGGGCAAACGAGCAGTTTGCGGGCTACTTTAAGAGCTTGCCGGTCGACTTTGAGCGAGCCGAGCGCCTGGTCGCGGTGGGTGGCACCGTCACCACGCTCGTTGCGCTCGTTCACGAGCTGGAGCCGTATGATTCGAGTTTTGTGCACCTGCGCGAGCTTTCGCTGGACCAGGTTTCGGCCGCTATCGGGCGCATGTTCTCGCTGGATGTCGCGGGCATCGCCGCGTTGCCAGGCGTGCAACCCAAGCGTGCGGGCGTGATCCTGGCTGGTGCTGTGGTGATTCGCGAGCTCATGCGAGCCGGCGGCTACGACGCGCTCACTGTAAGCGAGAACAGCCTGCTCGCCGGAATGGCCGCCACCATCAACGAGGTTCTCGACGGCGCGACCCCCACCATCGCCTGGACCCCCAGCCTCAGCGTCCTTTAACCATCCCCTCATAAGTTGCGGTGAAATAGTTCCTAAATGGGCTGATAAACTGCCAAAACAGGAACTATTCCACCGCAACTTAGAGGCTTGACGGTGTCCAAAAGAAACGAGCCCGCATTCCAAAGGGACACGGGCTCGTAAACAATACGTGGTAGGGGCGGTGGGACTCGAACCCACAATCCTTGCGGCGAGAGATTTTAAGTCTCCTGCGTATGCCAATTCCGCCACGCCCCCGTAAGACTAGAAGTCTAGCACAAGCCGTCCGTTACGCGTTGACGGCCATCGAGTGTTGGCCCGACTTCTCGAGGAACTCTTGGAACTTTGCCTCGTCGCCCTTGTTTTGGTACTGCAGGGCCAGCAGGTACTCCAGTCGGCAGCGCTTGACCGGGTCGTTGCCGACATCCTCGAGCATGCGCTCCAGCTCGGGAATGTCGTTGTGGCGCTTGAGGATCATCGTGTCGTACATCAGCTGGCATTCGTGCGCGACTGCCTCGGCTTGGCCACCCTCAAAGCCCTTGATCTCGTGCAGCAGCTCCTTGGACTTTTTGCGGTCCTCCTGGCCAACGTAGTAGTTAAAGGCCTTGATCACCAGATCGACGCGCTGCATCTTGGGCAGGTTGAGCCCCAGCAGCAGGTCAAACATCTCGTCGGCGCGCTCGTGGTCCTCGCGCAGCAGATAGGAGTTCAGGCGCAGGTAGTCGCGGTTGTAGCGCGGGTACAGCATGCTGGTGAGTTTGCCGTCGAGCAAACGATCGAACTCGTCCCACTGTTTGGCGGCCATGAGCCGCTGCAGGCGTTTAAACGTGGTGCGTTTTTTGATGCTAAAGAGCAGCGACACGGCGATACAGATGACAACGACGACGGTCCAGAGTGTGCGGGAATCGGGCATATTGAGCTCCTCGGTCGCTCGTAAAACAAGCGGTATGACAAAACGTACTAGATGTATTATACGCAGCGTGCAAGCAAACTGGCACAAAAGTGCATCGAGGCCGAGCGCCATCGCTCGCTGCGGTACACTTACCTAAAGTAAACCATGAAGGGAGACATTACCTATGAAGAAGATCGTTTTGGCTTGCGGTGCTGGCGCTGCTACTTCCACGCTCGTTGCCCAGAAGGTCGCCACCATGCTCGACGCCAACGGTTACGCCGGCAAGTATGAGATCGTGCAGTGCGCCATTTCCGAGGCCAAGGACGCTTGCGACGAGGGCGCCGATCTGCTGATCGCCACCACCGTTGCCCCCGAGGGCCTCACCTGCCCGTACGTGAGCGGCGTGCCCTTTATGACCGGCATGAACCGCGTCGCTGCCGAGAAGGCCGTTCTCGACGTCATGGCTCAGTAGGCGCTGCCTGTATGAACGAGCAGAACGCCAACCCGGTCGAGCTCTTTGGCATGCGCGTTGCCCATGTGGGCATTAACGCCACCGACCCGGCAGACGCCCTGGAGATCGCGGAGCTGTTCTCGACGATGATGGGCCTGCCCGTCAGCGAGACCCCGATTTCGTACTTTAACGACTCGCTGGTCGAGATCATGAAGCAGAACGGTCGTGGCGCCAAGGGCCACATAGGCTTTGCCGTCAACGACATCGATGCTGCCGAGAAGTGGTTTGCCGAGCACGGGCTCGAGGTCAACGAGGAGTCGCGCGTGCTGCTGCCCGACGGCGGCACCAAGCTTGTGTACTTTAAGCGCGAGTTCGCCGGCTTCGCCGTGCACCTGTGTCGCGAGTAGCGCGCAAGCTGCTATAACGAAAAAAAGGGATAGGGCCGCATGGCCCTATCCCTTTTTTATGCCGAGGGGGCGACCTTTTGAGGGGACATGAAATCGGGGTCTAATACTTTTCCCGAGAAGTGAACGAGCAGAATTGGACCCCCGAAGCATCGACACTTTGTGGGTACCGTTTCCTGCGGTTTTGATGCTGGAATCCTGCGACTTTCCCGTCGAAAAATGTGGATGCTTCAGGGGTCCAAATACGCTCGTTCACTTCTCCGGAAAAATATTAGACCTCGATTCACGAGGGGGCTTCCTACCGTGGCAGGCGAATCGTAAAGCGGCTACCGACGCCCTCGACCGAGGTCACGCCAATGGCGCCGCCATGGCTATCGACAATCCACTTAGCAATGGCAAGCCCCAGGCCCGAGCCCTGCGCGCCGGCATCGCGTGCGTTGTCGGCGCGGTAGAACCGTTCAAACGCGTGAGCTGCGGACTCCTGGTTCATACCGATACCCTCGTCCTCAACACTTATGTCGATCGCGCCCGTGCCCGTATCGGGAGTTATGGCAAACGTGACGGTCGTTCCCGCGTTCGAATACTTGGCTGCGTTCTGCACGATCACGCGCAGAGCCTGCTTCACAAGCGCCACGTCGACAGGTGCGTCGCAGCGCGGATCGCTGGCAAATGCAGCGTCAAAAGCCAGCCGATACGTGTGCGCGGCGTCGATCATCTGCGATTCCTCGCACACCTCGCCGGCCAGTGCGGCCAGGTTGGTATGCGCACGCCGCAGGACCGTGCGCCCGGCATCGCCGCGTGCCAAAAACAGCAGCTGCTCCACGAGCTCCTGCATATGCTCGCTTTCGGCCTTGAGGGACGCGATGGATTCCGTCAGCACGTCCGGGTCGTCTTTGCCCCAGCGGTCGAGCATGTTTACGTAGCCCTGAATCACCGCGATGGGCGTGCGCAGCTCGTGGCTTGCATCGTTGACAAAGCGCATCTGCTGCAGCTTGGCCTCTTGCATCTGGCGCAGCAGCCGGTTGAGCGCGACCTCGATGCTTGCCAGGTCGGCGTCGCCGGTGGTGACGCTCGGCGAGTCGACGCTTGCACGCTCGATGGCCTGTTCCAGCGTTTCCATTTTGCCGCCGGAGAGTTGCATGCGGCCGAGTTCGTCCACGCGCAGGGCCAAGTCGTTGAGCGGCGACATGGTGCGACGCACGTGCCTCGCGCCGCCGAGCATGTTGAGCACGCTGATGACCTGCCAACCCACAACGACAAAGTAGAGAGGCCATAGCGCGACGAGGTCCTGCGCGAGGGGGAAGGTCTTGGTGGTACGCGCAAGTTCGACGGTATAGGTGAGCGTTGTCAGGTCCCAGTCGCGCGCGGGCTTCAGCGACATGCCGTGAACGGCGGCGCTGGGGATCCATCCTGCGGTAAACGCGCCTTCGGGCAGCGTCTGGTTGTATCCATAGACGAGGATCGCCGCCGCAATCACCATCAGCAGCAGATCGAGCCAGACGTAGCTCATCAGGCGGCGCCATATATAGCTCCAGTTGATGGCGCGGGCGATGGAGGTGACACGCTTGGCCTCGGCGTTACGCACGGCAGACATAGCCCACCCCGCGCACGGTCTGGATGATGCGGGCGCCGCCGGCGTCCTCGATCTTGGCACGCAGGTGCGCGATGTGCACGTCGACGTTGTTGGTGTCGCCCACGTATTCGTAGCCCAGCGCCTCGTGCGCGATGCGCTCGCGTGTGAGCACGGTTTCGGCATGTGTCATAAGCAGGGCGAGAACGTCGAACTCGCGGGCCGTGAGCGCGATGGGCGAGCCGCCGACCGTGACTTCGCGGCGGTCGGGGTCGAGCACGACCGAGCCCACGGTGAGCGCGGCGGGGGAGGGCGCGACGGAAGCCTTGGTCGACCTGCTGACCGGGGGCACCGCAGCGGCGTCGCCGCCCGCGCCGCCCGCCATGCCCGCCCCAGCGTCGGCGCCGCCAACGCCCGAAGCCGCCCGCACGGCCTCCGCGCGCTTCAGCGCCACGCGAATCCGTGCGAACAGCTCCTCAATCGCAAACGGCTTGGTCAGGTAATCGTCGGCACCGGCATCGAGCCCGGCCACCTTGTCCATCACGGCATCGCGTGCGGTGACCATAATCACCGGCACATCCTTGTGCTTGCGGACACGCCGCAAGACCTCCATGCCGTTGAGCTGCGGCAACAGCACATCGAGCAGAATCAGATCGTAGTCGTGCTCCAGCGCCAAGTCCACGGCGGTGCGGCCGTCGGCGGCGTGCTCCACCTGGTAGCCCTCGTGCTCCAGCTCGAGCGTCACAAAGCGGGCGATTTTCTCCTCGTCCTCTACGATCAGGATCTGTGCCATGTGTGCCCCCGTCTGCGATTACTTGTCGTCGTTCAGGTTTTGCTTGATGTCGTCCGCGGCGTCGGCGGCGTGATTCATAAGGTTGTTGATGCTGCCGGGCACGTCGCCGTCGCTATCGATGCGGTAGCGCATGCCAAAGAACAGGCCAATCAGCATGAGCCATATCGTGGCGCCCCAGGCAAACAGGGCGACGATGGGGATCAGGATGGGGATGTTGAGGATGATGGCGTCGCGGCGCGTGGCGATAAACTTGGTGTCCAGGCTCAGGCGGAAGAGCTTTTTGAGGTACTCCCACACGCTGTCCATCTTCTTGGAAAAGTCAGTCTTTTCGCTCGACTTCTCGTAGGCTGCCTGCGCGGCGACCATCTCGGCCGAGGGTTCATCGACCGGCTCGGATTCGGTGGCGGCGTGCGCCGATGTGGTCTGGGTCTTGCCTTGCGACTCGAGCCAAATGATGGCGTCCAAAACGTTGCCGTCGGCGGCGTCGAGCGCGGCCTTGGCATCGGTGTAGCTCACGTTGCACTTGGTGCGGATGGTTTCAACTTTTTCGAGGTCGTCCATGACCTGTCCTTTCGTTCGATGGGCGCGACGCCGGGCGATCTGCCCGGGCGCGAGCGTTGCGTTCAGCGGTCTGCGTTGCGCGGCGCCGCCCCGCCCTTGGTCGAACTTTATAGTGCAGGTTATAGATTAAGCGATTCTTGAGCCAAGATTAATGTTGGATGAGTTTTTGGGTGCTGTGGGGAAGGAAGAGGTGCCCTTCTGGGTAGCTAGCAGCGAGGTCTAATACTTTTCCGAGAAGTGAACGAGCTAAAACTGACCCCCGAAGCATCGACACTTTAGAGGTGCCGTTTCCTGGGGTTTCGGTGCTGGAATCCTGCGATTTTGCCGACGAAAAATGTGGATGCTTCAGGGGTCCTAAAACAGACGTTCACTTCGCGGAAAAGTATTAGACCTCGATAGCGGGGGATGGGGTGCCGGTGCAAAACGGCGTTAAGGGTTGGTCGAGCAGGCGGTTTTCAGGCGACTGGGACATGGCGGGCGGTTGATCACCTATACTGGTTGGGCTCAACTGGAGAGGTGATAACTAGTTATGAAATCAATCAATGTTGCAGCAGCGGTTATTCAGAAGGACGGAAAAATACTGAGCTGCCAGCGCGGCTATGGCGAGTTTAAAGACGGCTGGGAATTTCCGGGCGGCAAGCTCGAGCCGGGCGAGACCGGCGAGCAGGCAATTGTGCGCGAGATTCAAGAAGAGCTCGAGGTCACGATCGGTAACCTCGACTATCTTTGCACGGTCGAACACGATTACGAGACGTTCCACCTGTCGATGCAGTGCTACCTAGCTACCATTCTTTCGGGGGAGTTCAAAGAGCATGCTCACGAGGATATGAAATGGCTTGATACCAATAACCTGTGGGATGTCGATTGGCTTCCGGCAGACGTTAAAGTCGTTAAGGAGCTCGAAAAGAAACTCGGGCTTATGTAAGAAAGGGGCGGGCGCCACATGGCGGCCCGCTCTTTTTTACTCGGCCTCGCTCAAATCGCTGAGCATAAACTCGTAGATGTCCTGTCGTACAGGCACATTGAGCTCATATTCGATTTCAACGGCGTTGTCGCCGCTCTTAGTTTTAATAGCTTCGAACTCACCGGTCGGATGCATTTCGCCTAAGAAATAGAACTCCTTGCCACCCTTATCGTCCTTATTCTTTCGCATAAACAAATACGTCTTCAGGCCGTTTTCCGGCCATACCTGCAGTCGCAGAATCTCGGGAGAGTTGAGCGTACGGTTGCCCTTGGAGATTGCGATAAGCTTGCTCGGCGAAACAAAGCGATCTTCATACTGAATTGACTCACTAATGTCGGGCGCCTTGTCATAGTTAATAAACACAGGGAATGTATTGGTCTTTTCGTCGTAAAAATAGCCGCCAAGATTTTGGCCGTTGATGTTCTTTTCCCAGTTCATCAAGCGGCAAACCTCTTCGTACGTGTACTTGGCGTTGAGAACGAAATTTGTGTTTTCGTACGTCTCGGCATAGTCGAGTCGGTTGCGCGCGATACCAAAATCCAGCACCTCAAGAATCTGACGTTTGAACTCTGCGTTGCGCAGGGCGGTCGCAAACACTTCGGTCAGACGAGGTCCGGTTCCATCGTCAATGAGCAGGGAAACGAAATCCTTAGGAGTGGCAAAGTCGCCCTTAAGGACTGCGATTGCCGACCTAACGGCGCTGTCCTTAAGCTGTGCGCGGTAGTTCCTAAGCGCAGCCTCGCGCATATGCCGGTAGCCCTTGTGTCCGGCTTCGACGAGCGTTTGAAGCAAATAGAGGTCCTCGAATCGCTTGCCCGCGGCAAGTTTTTGAGAAATAAATTTGAGAATCTTGGTTTGATCAGAGGAAAATTGAACCGTGTAGTCCGGCTCGTATTTGGAAAGAAATACGTGGTAGGAGCCCAGGCCGCTATTCTTGAAGATAAGCAGCGGATCGATGGAGCCGTTACGATCAAATTCGAGCAGCGAGGGAATCTTGCCGAGTTTTTGGCGCAAGTCGAGATATTCGTTTTTCAAAAACCTGACGGAGGTGAAATCGCCGCCGTCGATGGCCTTGTAAATGCGTGCCTCGGAAATACGATCGAAGCTCACGGTCGAGCATCCGGGGATCGCCGAATCGCCCTCTTGAACAAGACGGCGCAGGCGGTCTTTGTTATATGTCTTGTCACCCGAAAGCGCGATGGGCACCAGGAAGTTGCTCTGGTAGTTGCCAATAAAATCGAGCACCAGTGCGTATTCCTTACCATCATTCAAGCGCAAACCTCGTCCGAGCTGCTGAATAAAGATGATTGCGGAGTCGGTGCGTCGAAGCATGATGATCTGATTGAGCGAGGGGATGTCGACGCCTTCGTTCATGATATCGACCGAGAAAATGTACTCGAGCTCGCCGGCTTCAAGTCGGCTGATTGCGGCATCGCGGACCTCATCGGGATCTTGACCGCTAATCGCAACCGTTCGATATCCGAGAGCGTTGAATTTGCGTGACAGTTCCTTGGCCTCGGCGTTTCGATTGCAAAAAATTAAGCCCCTGCGATTGCTTTTGGTGACGCTATATTCTTCGATCTTCTCGGTGATATGACGCACGCGCTCGTCGGACGTCAAGCGCCCGAACAGGGCGATATCTTCGACCGTTTCGTCGTCAATCTCCAGATCGTGAATGCCAAAATAATGGAAGGGGGCAAGCATCTCCTCGGCCAAAGCGTCCTGCAGCGTGATCTGGAACGCGATGACGTGATTGAAAAGAGCGAAGACGTCATAGCCGTCGGTGCGATTGGGTGTAGCGGTCATGCCCAGATAAAACCGAGGCGTAAAGTGCGACATGATGGATTGGTAACCCTGGGATCCCGTGCGGTGGGCCTCGTCGATGACGATGTAGTCGAACTCATCGGGACGGAAATCGCTCAGATGTTTGGCGACCGAAGAACACATGGCAAACACGCAGGTAGCATTGCTTATATTCTTGCCAGTTTGATAGGTGTCGAACGTATAGGTACTACCTAAGAGGCGTTCGTAGCTTGCGCGGGAGGCGTCGATAATGCGCCGGCGGTGCGCAAGAAAGAGGACGCGCCGGGGTTTAGTTGCGAGCACGTCGAACGCCGAAAGGAAGGTCTTGCCGGTGCCGGTTGCCGAGACCAGCAGGGCGCGGGTCTCGCCCTTGCGGTGGATTACGCCGAGCGCCTCAAGGGCGCGCTGCTGCATTTTATTGGGCTTGATTTCTTCGAGGTCATTCTGCACCGGCGTTTCCGCAGATCTGAATGTCGGTTTCGATTTGGGCTTTGGCGGACGTGCCGATCGATATGCGGCATAGTTCTCAATCCAGTCTTGGGAAAGCAAAACAGTTGAGGTGTCGTTCCACAACGAATTGAACTCGCCCCTCAGTTCGCCGAGTAAGCGGCTGTTATCGACAGTCTGATACAGCACGTTCCATTCTTTATTACAGGTGAGGGCGGTCTGCGTCATGTTCGAGCTGCCGATGATGACCGTGCTGGTTTCGCCCTTATCAAAAATATATCCCTTGGCATGCAAATTACCTTGGAATACGCGAACTTCCATGTTGTCGTATTCCAGGAGCTTGCGAAACGCATCGGGTGAGTTGAAGTTGAGATAGGTGGACGTGAGCAGCCTGCCCTTAATGCCACGCTGTTTGAGCTCCTGGAACGCCTCGACCAGGATTTGAAGACCGCCGTCTGCAACAAACGCTACGCAAAAGTCAAAGGAGCTGCAGGTTGAGAGCTGCTCTTTGATAACGGATAGTAGTGTTCCGCCTGTCGTCTTCGAGTTGGCGATGAGCTTGGGTGAATCGTTCTCGCGTGCAAGCGAGTCGAATTCAATATCAATCTGCTGCTGCGTAGTCATCCCGGCCAAACCTTTCGAAAGACTATGTTGGCGCCAGGATAACAGATCGATCGTTCGTGTTTTGGGCATATGACGGTATTGATTGCCGGCTTTGGTCTGAGGGGCGCGGTTTCTCCATTGATGTCCGCACGGCATGTGACACTTACCCTGCCGCCCTGCTCTGCCGCGGCGGCATGTACCCAAACAACGGCCCTCTAAGGAGTCGATATTGATGAGTGATAACACCAAGCATCTCGCAAAGAAGTGCGTCAAGGACGCGGGGCCGTGCCTCGCGCTGTGCGTGGTCGGCGCAGCGGTCGCGCTGCTGACTGTTCTGGGGCCGTTCGACGCGCTCCGAAGTGCCAGCTCTCTGCACGTTTGCATGGCCCTTGCCGGCGCCATGATGACCGGCGGCGTGCTCGATCTGATTTTTTGGGTGCTTGATCCGTTTGGATGGAAGAACGAGGGGTAAGCCCTAAGGGATGGAAGGGCTGGAACGGTTGGCTTAGTGATCGTGCAGAATGTGGACTAGCTACTTACGGGGAAGTGGTAATCCGATGACGGTCTATGTGACGGGCAATATTCACGGCGGCCTCGACATGCAAAAGCTGCGCGACTGGGATCTTGGGGATAGTCTGACGAGCGATGACTATCTGATTGTCGCGGGCGACTTTGGCTTTCCGTGGGATTTCTCTGCCGAGGAATGCATCGATAACGCCTGGCTGGAATCGCGTCCCTATACCGTGCTGTTCGTCGACGGCAATCACGAGCGTTTCGATCACTGGGCGGAGCGTCCCATGGAGCTGTGGCACGGTGGGCTAACGCAACGCCTGTCGGATACCTCTCCCATACGGCGCCTGACGCGCGGCGAGGTTTTTGAGCTCGACGGCTCAACGATCTTTACCATGGGCGGCGCCACGAGCGTGGATAAGGAATACCGCATTCCCTATTCCAGCTGGTGGCCACAGGAGCTGCCGGACGAGCGCAACTTTGAGGAGGCGCGGACAAAGCTCGACAGCGTGGGCTGGAAGGTTGACTACGTGGTCACCCACACCTGCTCTACGCGCATGCTTTCGCCCACGCTCTATCCGGGGCCTGGCTGGAATTACCCCGACGTCGACCGACTTACAGCATTTTTCGATGAGCTGGAAGACCGCTTGGACTACAAGCGCTGGTACTACGGGCATTTTCATCGGGATGCCAACCCTGCCGAGCGCCATACCGTGCTCTACGACTGCATCGTTCGCTTGGGCGACGAACTCCAGCCCTGGGACGTTGCGTAGGGGCGAGGTATTTGGCTACTCGGCCGTTACAGTGATGTTCTCGCGGTGCGCGCGGATGACATTCCAGCTAAAGTGCTCGACCAGCTGCTCGGCAGAGCGCGACGTGGTGTCCGGCGCGATGCCCGTTTGCCCGGCGAGCCAGCCCAGCAGCGCCTCGGGTGTGCCAAAGCGGGCGCGTAGTTTGCCCAGGTCCAGGTCGCGGTCGCGCTTGGATAGACGGCGGCCGTCCGGCGACATGAGCAGCGGAATGTGCGCGTAGTGCGGCGTGGGAAGTCCCAGCAGATGCTGCAGATAGATTTGGCGGGGCGTAGAGCCCAGCAGATCGCATCCGCGCACGACCTCGGTGACGCCCATGGCAGCGTCGTCGACCACCACGGCTAGCTGGTAGGCAAAAACGCCGTCGCTGCGGCGCACCAAAAAGTCGCCGCACTCGGTGGCGAGTGCCTCGCATTGGGCGCCGTACGTACGGTCCACGAATTCGATCACGTCGCCGGCGAGGTCATCGACGGTAGGCACGCGCAGACGCGTGGCCGGGGCGCGCAGAACGCTGCGGCGGGCGATCTCTTCGGCAGAAAGGTTTCGACAGGCGCCGCGGTAGATGGGCGTGCCGTCGCTGGCATGCGGCGCGCTCGCGGCGTGGAGTTCGGCACGCGTACAAAAGCAGGGATAGGTGAGGTCGGCGTCATTTAGCCGGCGCAAGGCGCTTTCGTACAGGTCCAGACGATCGTGCTGGTAGTAGGGGCCTTCGTCCCACTCAAGCCCCAGCCAAGCTAGGTCATCAATCAATTGGGCGGCAAGTTCCGGGCGCTTGCAGCGATCGTCCAGGTCCTCGATGCGCAACACGATGCTGCCGCCTTGGCTGCGGGCCGAAAGCCACGAGCACAGGCAGCTGAACACGTTGCCCAGGTGCATGCGGCCCGAGGGCGACGGGGCAAAACGGCCTACGACAGGTACGGGAACGGAGGCGGGCGGCGTTGTTGGCGCGTTCGCGGCGGGCGTTGCTATGTTGCGTGCGTTGATATCCATGCGGACGAGTATAGCGCGGGGCGCGATGGGGAGGCGTCACTGTGGTACGCAAGTTGTCGAGGCCCCGCATTGCGTATGGTGGGCCGCAGGCTCGGTGCTTTGATTCCTGTCGATCAACTCAGTACCTTAGACAACAGAAACCCCGGCAGCTCTTCGCAACTGCCGGGGTTTCCGCGGAAAAGGGGGACATGATCCTCGAGCGAACGGCAAAGGGGCAAACCAGTTTCGCTCAACTGCTTTATGCCCCTCGGCTGGCGGCTCAATCAGCGCGTGCCGCGCCCACACAAAGCTGCTACACCTGTGACGGAGCTGTGAAGTGGTATCTATTGCTGGCGCGGGCCATGCCAAGGGTGTCCCTCATGACTAGTCATTTAAGAACGTCCCCAATGACTACCCAATGATTAGCTGCTGGCGGCAGGCATGACTTTCATCCCGTTTGGCGCTCCGGTCGCCTAGATGTTCGTCATGTGTACCCGCAAACGTGGGACAATGGCGCTGTTGGTTTTACAGACAAAGGATGTGCCTATGAACGCCCCCGTTGCCAATGCTTGTCGGCAGCGCTGCCCGTTTGCGCGATTTGCTTCCATTTGCGCACTCGTCGCGTGCGTGCTGCTGCTGTTGCCCGTCGTTGCACGTGCCGACGGGTATTCCATGACCCAAACCTATATCGGTGCCACGGTTGAAGCCGATGGATCGCTGACCGTTGTCGAGGGACGCCAGTTTGATTTCGACGACGACATCAACGGCGTGTATTGGGATATCAATACGGGCACCAACCAGCAGGGTGGTACGGCGGGTGTCGATGTGCTGAGCGTCGAGGAAGATGATGCCGCGTTTAGCAGGGTTGACTATGCAAACAAAGGCGACAACGGCGTCTATACGGTTGAGCAGTCCGACGGCGGCGTAAAGATCAAGGTGTTCAGCCCCCACGAGAGCGGCGACAGCGCGATCTATTACGTGAGCTACACCATGACCGGTGCGGTTATGAACTGGTCCGATACCGCCGAGCTCTACTGGAAGTTTGTGGGCGACGGCTGGTCTGCGGACTCCGATGACGTCGAGATGGAAGTTTACTTCGCAAATGCCGCTGCCGGAACGGCGGCCGTCAAGGGCGATAACTTCCGTGCGTGGGGCCACGGTCCGCTCACGGGCGACGTGTCGCTCGACGCGGACGAGCCCATGGTCACCTATACCATACCCTGCGTGCATCAGGGTGAATTCGCCGAGGCGCGCATCGCCTTCCCCAGCGATTGGGTGCCGCAGCTCGCCGCCTCGGGCAAGGAACGCATGTCGACAATTCTGAGCGAGGAGAAGGCGTGGGCCGAGGAGGCCAACGCCCGCCGCGCTCACGCCCGCATGATCGCCAATGCACTTGCCGTGGTTAGCGTTGTCGCGGCGGTGGCCTTTACCGGCACGATCGTCGTGCTCAAGTTGCGCCGCCGCAAGCCCAAACCGCTGTTCCAGGACGAATACTTCCGCGACGTGCCCTCGGCCGACCATCCCGCCGTGCTTTCGGCCCTCATGAGCTGGAACGAGGTGCCCGATCAGGCATATATCGCCACGCTCATGAAGCTCACCGACGATCGCGTGATCAAGTTAGAGGAGGCAATCGCGACCAAGGGCAAGAAGGGCCTGCTCCGTCGCGAAAAAGAGGAGCAGACGTATCGTGTGACGGTGAGCGATGCGGGTTGGAAGTCGGCCAAGGGCATTGACCGCATGGTGCTCAAGGTCTTCTTTGCCGGTGCTAAGCCCGACGAGAACGGCGATCGCTCGCGCACGTTTGACGAGCTGCAACACTATGTTAAGCAGCACGCTACGCCCGTGGGCGACAAGCTCAAGGACTATCAGAGCACCGTTAAGGGCAAACTGGCCGATAGCGAGTACGTTGCCTCGGACGGCATTGTCGCAATGGTGTTTTGCCTGGTTCTTGGTACTCTGATCGCCTTTGTTCCCGTGGGATCCATCTTCTTTACCGACGGCGCACAGGTGAACATTGTCGCCGCGGTTATCTCGGTGCCGATTGTGCTGGTGGGTATTGGCGTGGGCCTTACGTTCCGCCGCCTTACGCCGGAGGGCGCCGAGGTGGCGGCTCGCTGCAAGGCGCTCAAGCATTGGCTCGAGGACTTCACGCGTCTAAAGGAAGCCGTCCCCGGCGATCTGGTGCTGTGGAATAAACTTCTGGTGATGGGTGCGGCGCTGGGCGTTTCCAAGGAAGTTCTGCGTCAGCTTGCCGAGGCCGTGCCGCCCGAGGTGCGCGAGGCCGACGGCTTCTACGACAATTACCCCTGCTACTGGTGGTACTACCATCACTACGGAAACCAGTCTCCGCTCGATTCGTTCGATGGCGTGTATCACGAGAGCATCCGTGAGCTGGCTTCGAGTTCCGATAGCTCGAGCGGCGGCGGCGGTGGTGGCTTCTCGGGCGGCGGGGGCGGCGGCGTCGGCGGAGGCGGCGGCGGAACGTTCTAGCGGTCCTAAATTATGGGATGGGCTTTTCTCGGCAGCCGTCGGGGAAAGCCCATCCCCTTTTTATGCGCCAAAATGCGCCGATCTTTTACTTTTGCCACCGCTATTTGCAGACTCCTCTATAGGGTGATGCCAGCGAGGGCTTCGGCGACTCTTTTGTTCAAGACTGTCCCCGGCGACTAGTCATTTAAGAACGTCCCCAACGACTAGGTGTGGTTGCTGCCAAGGAGTGTCCCGGGGCGCCGGCACAAAGGGGACGTCCCTAACTGCCGGTTTTAGGCTGTTAGGTCGAGTTCGTAGAGGAAGCTTTCGCGCGGCATGTCGTGGCGGCGCTCTTCGCGGTTGGCGCGGTGCGTGGCCGTGCGCTTAAAGCCGTGCAGCTCGTAGAACTTCCACGAGCAGTTGGAGTCGGTATACAGGTGCGCTCTCGACGCTCCGCGCGAGGACAGGTGCGAGACCGCGGCATCGAGCAGAACCGAGCCAACGCCCAGGCCGTGGACATCGCGATCCACGGCAAGCAACGTGACCTCGTTGTCATGCGGCAGCGGGCTGCTCTCGAGCAGGCGGTTGTTGGTCCGAATGGTGGCGCGCACAAACGAGAGATACTCGGCACAGGCATCGGGCTCCAGCTCACGCATCTGCGACAGCAATGCGCGTTCGGTATCCATCCAATGCTCCTTAACGGTGGCGCCGCTGCTTTGCCCCGCACGTGCGAGTGCAATGCCGCGCGCCTGGCCGTCGATTACGGCGACCTGCGAAAACGTCGAGGAAGAAAGGCAATAGGCAAGATCGCACGCGGCCTCAAGGCGGTTGTACTCTTCGTTATCCGAATTGTTATGCCAAAGCTGCTGCAAGATCAGCGCGATGGCGTCGAAGTCTTCGGTATCAAACGGTCGGTAGAGAACCCGCGAGACCATAGTGCCTCTTTCTATTGCGGATGCATATCGAGCACAGTTCTACCATGCCATTGGCATCTAATTATGGTGCCCCTGTGTTCCATCAACTCACCGTGCCCAGTGGCGCTCCTGCAACCCCCGCTCGCAAGCTTTTTCTGCACATGCGCCCGTTACGGGGTGCATCGATGCGCTCGATGCGCTACATTGAATCAGTATTTTCAATGCCGCTGCGCGAGCGCTGCAGATCGACGTATCACCGACTCACAGAGCACGGCGGCGTACCAGACAGGAGGACTGCATGGGATCTGATGTGAAGATCGCACGCGCGTTGATCTCGGTTACCGATAAGACGGGCGTCGTCGATTTCGCACGGACGCTGGTTGACGACTTTGGCGTCGAGATCATCTCTACGGGCGGCACGGCTCGTGCCATCGAGGACGCGGGCGTTCCCGTAACCCCCATCGAGGAGTTCACGGGCTATCCCGAGATGATGGACGGCCGCGTCAAGACGCTGCACCCCAAGGTTCACGGCGCGCTGCTGGCTCGCCGCGATTCCGAGCAGCACATGCAGGAGGCAGCTCAGCACGGCATTAAGCTGATCGACCTGGTCGTCGTCAACCTGTACGAGTTCGAGAAGACCGTCGCCAACCCCGAGGTCACCTTCGCGGATGCCATCGAGCACATCGATATCGGTGGCCCCTCCATGCTTCGCTCTGCCGCCAAGAACGCCGCGAGCGTTACCGTCATCTCCGACCCGGCCGACTATGATGCCGTCCTGGCCGAGATGCGCGAGACCGGTGGCTGCACCACGCTTTCCACCCGTCGTCGCCTGCAGGTGAAGGTCTACCAGACCACCGCCGCCTACGACACGGCTATCTCCCGTTGGCTTGCTGCCCAGGCAAGCGACGTGGCGGACACCTCTGCCAAACTCGAGGTCTCGCTGGAGAAGGTCGACGACCTGCGCTATGGCGAGAATCCTCAGCAGAAGGCTACGGTCTACCGCTTTGCCGATGGCTGCGAGAACTCCGCGAGCTCGCAGTTCCCGCTCGTGGGCTCCGAGCAGATTCAGGGCAAGCCGCTCAGCTACAACAACTATTTGGACGCCGATGCCGCTTGGAACCTGGTTCGCGAGTTCGACGAGCCTGCCTGCGTGATCCTCAAGCATCAGAACCCCTGCGGCTCCGCCGTTGCCGAGGACATCACGGCTGCCTACGACCGCGCCTTTGCCTGCGATCCCAAGAGCGCTTTCGGCGGCATCATCGCCTGCAACCGCGAGGTTCCCTTTGAGCTGGTTGAGCACTTTGCCGATCAGAACAAGCAGTTCGTCGAGGTCATCATCGCCCCGAGCTACACCGCCGAGGCGCTCGAGCGCATGGCCAAGCGCCCCAACCTGCGCGTGCTGGCTACCGGCGGCGTGGACCACGGCGCCGAGGTGGAGCTGCGCTCCATCGACGGCGGCATGCTGGTGCAGGAGATCGACCACGTGATCGAGGATCCCGCGACCTTTACGTTCCCCACCGACCGCAAGCCCACCGATGCCGAGATGGCCGAGCTTGAGTTTGCCTGGAAGGTCTGCAAGGGCGTCAAGTCCAACGCCATCCTGGTCTCCAAGGGTAAGGCCGGCATTGGCATGGGCCCGGGCCAGCCCAACCGTGTTGACTCCGCACTGCTTGCCTGCGAGCGCGCCGAGGACTTCTGCGAGCGCGAGGGCGTGGAGAAGGGCGGCTTTGCCTGCGCAAGCGACGCGTTCTTCCCGTTCCGTGACAACGTCGACGTGCTTGCTGAGCACGGCGTGACCTGCATCATCCAGCCCGGCGGCTCCAAGCGCGACGACGAGAGCATCCAGGCCTGCAACGAGCATGGCATCGCAATGGTCTTCACGGGCGCCCGCCACTTCCGCCACTAATGATCGTTACGCGGTTTTACCAAACCGCGTAACTGCTCGACGCTGTGCCGGCCCCAAGCACCTCATCTCGCCGCTCAAACCGTCGCTCGCGTACAGAAGTACGCGTCGCTCCTCTTTCGCGGCGACCTGAGGCACTTGGGTCCGGCTCGCTGGCTTATGCTCCACCAGCGGTATTGGCTCGCCCCGAACTAAAGCTATCTATTGCCGCCTGTGCCGGTTGGTGCAGGCGGCTTTTTTGGGTATAACGGTGCGGTGTATGTTTTTGAGAAAGGTTGGATATGGCCGTTGTGGATGATGCCGAGCTGTTTGGCAATGCCGAGGACCAGCGTGCGTACGAGGACTTTTGCGCCAATCAGGAGGCGGTCGAGAAGTTTACGCTCGACAAGCCCGCGCTTGTCTGCCGTTGGCGCATGTCCAACAAAAAGGTGCCCATGCTCAACCGCCACATTCGTGCGCTGTCCGAGCGCCTGGTGCAGGGCGAGCCGCTCACCCATAACATGCTCAGCTGGGCCAAGCAGCACGTTGAGTGGTCGCTTGCCGAGGGCGATTACACCGCGCGCGACGGCGTGCTCATGCTGGTGATCGACGTTAACGGCAATGCCGCCATGACGGTGGGGGAGTACGAGCCGCTGGCCGATACTTCGGCCAAGGCGCTGCGTGCCCGCTCCGCCGAGGCCCGCTCCGAGGCCGACGAAACCGGCGTGGCACCCGAGCTGCTCGCCGCCGTCAACAACGGCGAGCTGGTCTTTGTGGCACCGGCGGACGAGTGCCTGTGTGGCACGGCGACGCTTATCGAGCAGCTGGCCCAGACCAAGGGCATCCCGGTCACGCGCGTGGACATTCCCGCGCAGCTCAAGGGCGCGCTGTTCCTGGTGAGTGACGAGCATGGCGTGGTTCCTGCCGCCGAGACGGACGCCGTCGAGTCCGACGCCGCTACGGTTGCCTTCTTTGCCGAAGGCTACGAAAAGCTCCGTGCCCGCCGCTAAATGATTTTCCTGGGACGGGGATTTAATAATCATTTGATCCTCGCTCCCGTTGCGAGCGAGGGGCGAGCCAAACGCTTTCGTTCGCGAACAGTTCTGTCACCTTGGTGCCTCGCGAGGCACGCACCTGCGGCTCCGCGGTCATAATGGGGCAAGACAACCAAGAGGGGAGCGGAATCCATGGCGCTGATCTATGTCGTTGAGGACGACGAGCGCATTCGTCGTGAGCTTGTCGACATCCTTGCCCGCGCCGGGTTTGAAATCGAGGCCTGCGAATCGTTTGAGCATGTCTCGCGCGATATCCTTGCCGCCGCGCCCGACTTGGTGTTGCTCGACCTCACGCTTCCTGTCAAGGACGGCCAACATATCTGCCACGAGGTTCGCCACGAATCCGAGGTTCCTATCATCGTCCTCACGTCGCGCACGACCGAGATCGACGAGGTCATGGCCATGACGCTTGGCGCGGACGACTTTGTTCCCAAGCCTTACAGCGCCCGTGTGCTCGTGGCGCACATCAATGCGTTGCTGCGCCGCACCGCGGCGGCGGGCGATCGCAGCACGCTCGTCCACAAGGGGCTGGAGCTCGACCTCGCCCGCTCCATGGTCACCAATACGGCAACCGGCGACAGTACCGAGCTCACCAAAAACGAGCTGCGTATCCTCTCGCTGCTCTTGGGCCGCGCGGGCAAGATTGTCTCGCGCTCGGCTATCATGCAGGACCTGTGGGACTCCGACGCCTTCGTGGACGACAATACGCTCACCGTCAATATCAACCGCCTGCGCACCACGCTCGAAAAAATCGGCATCAAGGGGTATTTGACGACGCATCGCGGCCAAGGCTATTCGGTCTAGGAGCCGGTTATGTCGTTTGCCAAGTTCTTTAAAGATGCACTGCTTCCCATTGCCGTGTGGACCTGCGGCGTGCTGCTGAGCTGTTTTGTACTGACGGTCGCCGGCGCCCCGGCATCCATCGTGGTCGTGGCGGTCGGTGTGTCCTTTATCTTTGGCATGCTGGGCATCGTGATCGAGTACGTGCGCCGTCGTCGTTTTCTGTGCCAGCTGGAGCGCGCGGCAGAGGAGCTGGGGAGCCCCGCTTGGGTGCAGGAGATGGTGCAATGCCCGACCTATGCCGAGGGCGAGCTCGAATATGAGGTCTTGCGCCGGGTGGGCAAAGCCGCTTGCGACGAGGTGGCGGAAGGCCGGCGCCAGACCGATGACTACCGCGACTATATCGAGAGCTGGGTCCACGAGGCCAAGCTGCCCCTGGCGGCGGCTCATCTGATTTTAGAAAACCTGGACGGCAGCGAAGACGACCTGTCGCGCGTGGATGACCTGGGTCGCGAGCTGGCTCGCGTGGAGCGCTATATCGATCAGGCGCTGTACTATGCGCGCTCGGAAGTCGTAGAGCGCGACTACCTAATTCGCCGCTGGGGTCTCAAGAGCTTGGTGACGGGCGCGATTAAAGCCAACGCGCGCGAGCTCATTGCGGCGCACGTGGCTCCGGTGTGCGAGAACCTCGACTTTGAGGTGTTCACCGACGAGAAATGGCTCGAGTTTATTCTGGGCCAGCTCATTCAGAACAGCATTAAATATGCGCGTGAGGACGGCGCGAAGATTGTGTTTTCGGGTGCGTTGCTGGACGAGGGCCTGGCAAGCGAGCGCATCGAGCTTACCGTCGCGGACAACGGCTGCGGCGTGAGCGCGGCTGACCTGCCGCGCGTGTTCGAGAAGGGCTTTACCGGCGATAACGGCCGCACCACCAAGCGCGCAACGGGCATCGGCCTCTACCTGGTGGCGCGCCTGTGTTCCAAGATGGGCATCGACGTCACCGCGGCATCGGAGCCGGGCGAAGGCTTTGTCGTAACATTCGCTTTCTCGACCAACAAGTTTCAATACTTCGAGTAGTCGGGCCGTCTTGTGGTGCGGATGGCCATGTTCCCGAGCGTGAACATGGCTATGAGGCTCTAAAAAATCACCCAAACAAAACGTGCCGCCCCGTTTGGGGCGGCACGCCATTTTTTATCAGCCAACTCGTTGAAGTAAGGCTGCGAAGGCCGCGGGGCCGGGAGGGGTTTCCTAAGGGCACATCCCGCAGCCGCAACGCGGCGAGGACGTGCCCTTAGGAAACCCCGCAGGCCCCGCGGCCGGTGGGAGCAACGCTACTTCACGACCAAGATGTCGCAGTCGGTGTTGCGCAGCAGGAACGTCGAAATCGAACCCAGGAGCGCATACTTGATCGAGGAAAGGCCACGAGCGCCGCAGAGCACCAGATCGGGCTTGACCACGTCGAGCATCTCGTCCTTGAGCGTCTCGCGAATACGGCCGGCGCGAATCATGACTTCGACCTCGGGAATGTTGGGATTAGCCTTGGCCTCTTCGAGCTGCTTGGCGATGGAGTTCTTAAAGGCCTCCTCCAGGCCGTTGACCAGATCGACCGGATAGGAACCGGCGCTCTCGAGCGCCGTGGAATCGATGACGTGACCGATGATCAGCTTGGCGCCATTGTTTGCGGCGACCTTGATAGCGCGTGTGAGCACAAAATCCTGCTGCTCAGTACCGTCGAGTGAAACAAATACCTTGGTATAGCCCTCGTTCATGGTTTCCTCCTTGGTCTATCGCACGGGCGCGGGGCTCGTGCATCGGACGACGTGTTGGCTGCCGGACACTTTAGCTTGTTGCAGTTATACCCAAGGATTTCGGTTTGACCGCTCGCAATTCTGTGAACGGGCGAGATTTTTGGTAAGGGTGGGCGCGGCCGCGGCCGAACGGTTGATAATGGGACATCGCCCGCAACCGTCCGCAGAACAACTATCGGCGGGTGACAAACGAGGGGGTCCCTTTGGATATCATCGAGCTTCTAAAATCTGCCTTCATGGGCCTGGTCGAGGGCATCACCGAATGGCTGCCCGTTTCGTCGACGGGCCACATGATCTTGGTGGACGAGTTCGTCAAGATGAATGTGAGCGAGACATTCTGGAATATGTTCCTGGTCGTGATTCAGCTTGGCGCCATTTTGGCCGTTTGCGTTCTGTTCTTCTACGACTTAAATCCGTTCTCGCCCAGCAAGGGCAAGGAGGGTCGTCGCGACACCTGGGTGCTGTGGGGCAAGATTGTGCTTGGCTGTATTCCCGCCGCGGTGATCGGTCTGCCGCTCAACGACTGGATGGAGGAGCATTTCTATAACGCTCCCGTCGTGGCGCTGGCGCTCATCGTGTACGGCGTGTTGTTTATCGTGATTGAGAACTGGCGTGCAAGTAAGCGCGAGAACGCCGCTCTTGCCGATTCGTTTGGTTCGCGTGCTGTGGTGGCGGGCGGGCGTCCCGCCGGTGCACACTTCGCGGCGCCTGCGGCGGATATTGCCGAAGACAATGACAATGACGAGGATTTGGATTTTGGATCCATCGCCACGCTCGAGGACCTGAGCTGGAAGACCGCATTGGGTATCGGTTGCTTCCAGGTGCTTTCGTTGATTCCGGGCACATCACGTTCCGGCTCCACCATCATCGGCGGCCTGCTGCTGGGCTGCACGCGCTCGGTGGCGTCCAAGTTCACGTTTTTCCTGGCCATTCCCGTTATGTTTGGCGCGAGCGCGCTCAAGCTGGTCAAGTACTTCGTTAAGGGCGGTACGTTTGGCACCAACGAGATTGCCATTCTGGGCGTGGGCTGCGTCGTGGCCTTTGTGGTTTCGCTTATTGCCATCAAGTGGCTCATGGGCTTCGTTCGCCGTCACGACTTTAAGTGCTTTGGCGTCTACCGCATTATTCTGGGCATCGTGGTGCTCGCGTACTTCTTTGTTCTGGAGCCTATGCTCGGTCTGTAACTTGGTTGACGCTGCGCGGCGGCCAGAGCGCGGCGCACGGAGTCGTGGGGTGATTTGCATCGGTGTCCGCGCGGCTCGGTATACTGGTACGGCTCAAACTATGGCGCCGCCCGCAGGCGCGCCGTCCGTCAGATGAGGAGTCGCCCATGACCCAGCCCTTGCCCTGGGAAAAGAACGCCGCGGTACCCGTGCCGCCCGCGCCGGAACCCGTGCCGCTCGATGCATACACCGCCCCCGCTGCGCCGGAGCCCGAGCTCGTTCCGCTCGACATCTACGACGCTCCCGCGCCGGCACCCAAGCCCGTCAAGCCGCTCGTCGACATCGACAGCCTTAATCCCGCCCAGCGCGAGGCCGTCCTGACCACCGAGGGCCCGTTGCTGGTCCTCGCCGGCGCAGGCTCGGGCAAGACCCGCGTCCTGACCTTCCGCATCGCGCATATGCTCGGCGACCTGGGTGTTAAGCCTTGGCAGGTTCTTGCCATCACGTTTACCAACAAAGCCGCGGCCGAGATGCGCGAACGTCTGACGGCGCTCATTCCCAGCGGTACCCGCGGCATGTGGGTGTGCACCTTCCACGCCATGTGCGTGCGCATGCTGCGCGAGGACGCCGACCTGCTGGGTTACACCGGTCAGTTCACCATCTACGATGACGATGACTCAAAGCGCATGGTGCGTGACATTATGCAGGCGCTCGGCATCGAGCAAAAGCAGTTCCCCATCAACATGATTCGCAGCAAGATCAGTTCGGCCAAAAACGCCATGATCGGCCCCGAGGACATGCTCAAATCCGCCGATAGCCCCAACGACAAAAAGGCCGCGCAGGTCTACCTGGAGCTGGAGCGCCGCCTGCGCGCCGCCAACGCGATGGACTTCGACGATTTGCTCGTGCGCACACTCGAACTGCTGAGCACCCGCCCCGAGGTGCTCGACAAGTACCAGGAGCGCTTCCGCTACATTAGCGTCGACGAGTATCAGGACACCAACCACGTCCAGTACGAAATCGCCAACCTTCTGGCCGCCAAGTACCAAAACCTCATGGTTGTGGGCGACGATGACCAGTCCATTTACAGCTGGCGTGGCGCCGACATCACCAACATCTTGGACTTTGAGCAGGACTTTAAAAACTGCAAGACCGTTAAGCTCGAGCAGAACTACCGCTCTACGGGCCATATCCTAAACGCCGCCAACGCCGTGGTGCGCCACAACTCGCAGCGCAAGGACAAGCGCCTGTTTACGGCCGAGGGCGATGGCGAGAAGATTCAGGCCTTCCAGGCGAGCGACGAGCGCGACGAGGGCCGCTGGATTGCCGGCGAGATCGAGAAACTGCATGCCAAAGGCACGAGCTACGACGACATCGCCGTGTTTTATCGCACCAACGCCCAGTCGCGTATTCTCGAAGATATGTTTCTGCGCGCGGGCGTGCCCTACAAGATCGTGGGCGGCACTCGATTCTTCGACCGTGCCGAGATTCGCGACGTCATGGCCTACCTCAAGATGATCGTGAACCCGGCCGACGAGATGAGCGTCAAGCGCGTCATCAACACACCGCGCCGCGGCATTGGCTCCACCTCAATCCAAAAGATCGAGCAGCTGGCACGCGACAACCGTTGCTCGTTCTTCCAGGCTTGCGAGATCGCGTGCGCCGAAACCGGCATGTTTAGCGCCAAGGTGCGCAACGGCCTGTCGAGCTTTGTCTCACTGGTACGCGAGGGCCGCCGCATGGACGGCGAGCTCAAGGACGTTGTCGAGATGATCGTCGATAAGACGGGCCTGCTGCAGGCGTTTCGCGCCGAGGGCACCATGGAATCTGAGAGCCGTGCCGAGAACATCCAGGAATTTCTGGGCGTTGCGGCGGAATTTGAGGAGACGCACGAGGATATCGAGGGTACGCTCGAGAGCCTAGAAGAGCTGCGCG
This sequence comes from Collinsella sp. LCP19S3_B6, assembly GCF_052121815.1. Taxonomy (NCBI): domain Bacteria; kingdom Bacillati; phylum Actinomycetota; class Coriobacteriia; order Coriobacteriales; family Coriobacteriaceae; genus Collinsella; species Collinsella sp. LCP19S3_B6. The sequence goes on along the minus strand of NZ_JBQKDN010000010.1, from coordinate 17,529 downwards.
CAGCCGGTGTTGCCGACGTGCCTGCCGGCGCCGAGCCCGAGCCCGTCGTGGTGAGCGCGCCTGCGCCCGAACCGGGGCCATCTGTCCCGGCATCCTCGTTTGAGGCGCTCGTCGGCGCCCGTGACGCCGCGGGCTCCAATCCGCTCGATGGCTTGGCCGCTCCGGCGCTGTCTCCGCAGGATGCCCTGGCAGCCGCCATCGCAGGCAACGCGTATGCCGCGCCGACGGAGCTGTCGGCGGGTGCCGTGCATGCCGGCGAGATCGAGCGTACCTACGGTTCGCTCACCTGTAAGGCGCTGCCGGCACTCATGGAGTGGCTGGCCTTGCGCTCCGACTTGGATTCCCTGGCCGGCGAGACGCATGCCATTACCATGATGACCATCCACTCCGCCAAGGGCCTGGAGTTTCCGGCGGTGTTCGTGGCCGGCATGGAGGAGGGCATCTTTCCGCACGTGCACGACTTTGGCGGCAGCGATGATCCGGGCAAGCTCGAGGAGGAGCGTCGCCTGGCCTACGTCGCCATCACGCGTGCCCGCAAACGCCTGTTCTTGACCTATGCGGCCACGCGTCGCACCTACGGTTCGACCTCCGCCAACCCGCGTTCGCGCTTTCTCAACGAGATTCCGTTTGAGGATATCGAGTTTAGCGGTATCGGTTCTGCCGGTTTTGAGGGCACGGGCTGGGAGAAGCGCGGCGACCGTCGCGGCACCTTTGGCTCGGGCATGGGTTCGGATATGTATGGCGGCAAGGTGTTTGGTTCGCATACGCGCTCGACCGGCGGTTCCGGTTCGCGCGGCGGATCGAGCTTCGACGATTTCTTTGGCGGCAGCAGCTACGGGACCGAGCGCCATCGTGGGGTCTCGCCCGACGCCGGTCGCGTTGCCTCGACCTTTGGCTCGGGCGCACCGCGAGCCAAAAAGCCGTCGTCTAAGGTGTCCCCGACAGTGGAGCGCAAGGTCGATCGCGCCAGCGCGTCGCAGGACTTTGCCGCGGGCGATACCGTGAGTCATAAGACCTTTGGCACGGGTACCGTGATCTCGGTCGCTGGAGACATGATCGAGGTCCAATTCGAAAAGACCGGCCAGACCAAAAAGCTAATGAAAGGCTTCGCTCCGATTGTTAAGCTGAATGCCTAACTGCGAGGTTGGCCGGGCGCGCCGGGGGCTTTGGTCGCCTGCTCGGACAGTCCTGCTCGCACGGAGAGCACATTAAGTGCTCTCCGGCTCGTGCGGAACTCGCGATCGACCAAAGCCCCCGACGCGCCCTCTTCCTTGTGGCGTTTTGGCCTGCAGCTTGCGAACGTCGCTCTGCTCGTTCGCTTTTGATCTGGAGAGCCGGGTGGGCTGATATATAGATACGAGTAGGGGCTCTCCCGTACATGGACGGGAGAGCCCCTTGTTGCGTTTTGGTTGTTGGCGCGACCTAGAGGTGGCTGATAATCAGTTCCATCTGGCCTTCGAGGTCAATGGAGCTGACGGTGCTGGGTGCCAGCAGGTGACTTCCCTTGTGGACGGGGTCGCCGCAGACGGTGCCTTCGCCGTCGATGACCGACAGGCACATGAAGGGCCAGCGCTGCTCCAAGGTCTTGCTGCCGTCGACGCGTACGCGATCGACAGTGTAGCAGGAGCAAGACTCGAGCTCGGTTACGCCGTTCACCTCGGGCGCGGCCACCGTGCCGTCGGTCGGAGCCTGAGCATCAAAGTCGATGCAGTCGAGGCTCTGCTCAATGTGCAGCGGACGCAGCTTGCCGTCGGTGCCGGGACGGTCGTAGTCGTACAGGCGATATGTCACGTCGCTTGACTGTTGCGTCTCCAAAATGAGCGTGCCGGTCTTGATGGCGTGCACGGTACCGGAATCAATCTGGAAAAAGTCGCCCTTGTGGATCGGCAGCACGTTGAGCATGTCGTCCCAACGGCCCCCCTCGATCATCTGTGCGGCCTCGGCGCGGTCATGCGCGCGCTGGCCGACGATGATCGTGGCGCCGGGCTCGCAGTCCAGCACATACCAGCACTCGGTTTTGCCCAGGCTGCCGTTCTCGTGCTTGGCGGCGTACTCGTCGTTGGGATGAATCTGGATCGAAAGGTCGTCCTTGGCGTCCAGAATCTTAACGAGCAGCGGGAACTCCTTGCCCTCGCACCTGCCAAAGAGCTCGCGGTGCTCGGCCCACAGCCACGACAGCGTGTGGCCGGCATACGGGCCCTCCACAATCTGGCAGTCGCCGTTGGGGTGGGCCGAGATGGCCCAACACTCACCGATGGGTCCATCGGGAATGTCGTAGCCAAATACGGTTTCGAGCTGGCGGCCGCCCCAGATCTTCTCGTGGAAGATCGGCGTCAGTTTAATCAAATCGGACATATTCATACCCCATTGTGTTGCGCGGGCGTTGCACAAACAGCTCAAAACGAGCGCCCGCATGACTACAAAAACCTATGCCAACGTTACGTTGTGCAACTCAAAGCGGTCGCCAACGTTGCGCGAGACCGAATACTCAAAGGCCGCGCCGCTGTCCAAAAAGCCAATCTGGTTGAGCTCGAGCAGGGGAGAGCCAGGTTTGGTGTCCAAGCGCTCGGCTTCTTCCTCGGTTGCTGCCACGGCGCGAATGGTACGGTGGAAGCTCGAGATCTTCAGCCCACATTGCTCGCGGACAAAGCGGTAGACCGATCCGTACAGGTCCTTCTTTTTAAGGCCCGGAATCAGCTCGAGGGGCATGTAGGTGTACTCGATAACGATGGGCTTCTCATCGGCCTGACGCACACGCACGATGTGATAGGCGAAGTCATCCTCGGCAATTCCCAGCTGGGCTGCGATGTCCGCTGGTGGATTAACAATCGAGAAATCGTAGACCACCGAGGTCACCTTCTCCCCGCGGTGCTCATACGAAAAGCCCTGGGCACGGTCGTTTTTGCCCTGGAAAAACGCTTGGCCGGGAAGCCCCGCCGTGTCCTTAACGTAGGTACCCGATCCACGACGGCTGGTAACAAGACCTTCCTCGGTGATTTGCTCGATAGCTCGTTTGACGGTGATTTTGGAAACGCTATAGAGCTCGCAGAACTCAACGACGGTGGGAAGCTTGTCGCCTGGTTTAAGAGCGCCATCCTCAATACTTCGACGAATATCTGCAGCTATCGCCTCGTATTTGGGAATCATGAAACCTCCTTTCCAACTTGATTGAGTATAAAAGAAAGTATACTCAACACCTAAGTATCCCTATTGAGTCATTGAAAAGTTCGATAGATATATTACTAAAAGTCGCTTTGCACTAAAAATAAAAGCGCTCTAAATAAATATACATTCGAATAATGTCGTGTTGAGAAATCTAATCGGTCCGAGGACGGGGCCGAACCGATTTAGCACCCAGCGAACCGAATCCTGTATTCTGCATTTCCCCAGATAAAACCTACCAAAACAAACCTGTCCCTTTTTGGTAGGTTTTTGCCTTGGGAGCGGTACCATACAGACAATGTTTAAACGAGAAAGGCGGGCCCCTATGGAACCTAAGCAGTACTACATCGGCATCGACGTCGGCGGCACTTCGGTTAAGGAGGGCCTGTTCGACGGGGATGGCAACCTGCTTGCGAAGGTCAGCGTGCCCACGCCTCCCATCGTTGACGCTGCGGGCTTTGCCGCGGTGACCGAGGCTATCGACCAGGTGGTCGCCAAGGCACAGATTCCGCGCGCCTTTGTGGCGGGCATTGGCCTTGCTGTTCCGTGCCCCATTCCGGCAGCGGGCGATGCCAAGGTCAAGGCAAACATTGCCATTAACCTGCCCGAGTTGAAGATCGCCATTCAGGAGCACTGCCCCGATGCGGTCGTTAAGTACGAGAACGATGCCAACGCCGCTGCCATGGGCGAGGCTTGGCTCGGTTCTGCCAAGGACGTGCAGAATGTGGTGATGGTCACCATCGGTACCGGCGTGGGCGGCGGCGTTATCGTCAACGGCGATGTGGTGTCGGGTGTTGTGGGCGCCGGCGGCGAGATTGGCCATATGTGCCTGAATCCGGCTGAGGAGCGCACTTGCGGCTGCGGCGGCCATGGCCACCTGGAGCAGTATTCCAGCGCCACCGGAGTGGTGAGCAACTACCTTGCCGAGTGCAAGAAGGCGGGCGTCGAGCCCATCGAGCTCACCGGCCCCTCCGATTCCAAGGACGTGTTCCAAGCCTGCCGCGAGGGTGATAAGCTCGCGCTGGCCGCGGCCGATACCATGGCCGACTATCTCGGCCGCGCCCTGGCGCTTATTGCCAACGTGGTCGATCCCGAGATGTTCCTGATCGGCGGCGGCGCCTCCGCCTCGGCCGATGTCTACCTCGATAAGGTTCGCGAGTACTTCCAGCGCTACGCGCTATCCGCCTCGCGCGAGACGCCCATTAAGGTTGCCTCGCTCGGAAACGACGCCGGCATCATCGGTTCTGCCTACGTAGCCCTGCGCGCTGCCGGCAAATAGCTGGTGCAAGGGGGCCAGGTTACTTTGCACCAACATGGTGCAAAAGGGACAGCCTTGGCCCCCATACCTGCCACAAAATATGCCGTGGCCCTTCCGTCCCCAAAGGCCAGCTGCCAGCGTGCTACCATAGCTACGTCTAAGTACACATACCAAGTGGAGGATACCCATGGCAAACGTTCTTGTCTTTGGTCACCAGAACCCCGATAACGACGCCATCATGAGCGCCGTCGTTCTGTCTCAGCTGCTCAACCAGGTTGAGTATGCCGGCAACACCTATGAGGTCTGCGCTCTTGGTCAGCTTCCGGCAGAGTCCGCCAAGCTGCTCGCAGACGCCGGCATTGCCGAGCCCCGCGTGATTGAGTCCGTCGAGGCCGGCCAGCTTGTCGTTCTCACCGACCATAACGAGTCCGCCCAGTCTGTCGCCGGCCTTAAGGACGCCACGGTCTTTGGCGTCGTTGACCATCACCGCATCGGCGACTTTGAGACCGCCGGCCCGCTGCACTACATCTGCCTGCCCTGGGGTTCCAGCTGCACCATCGTCACTAAGCTCGCCGGCGTGCTCGGCGTTGAGCTTTCCGACGTTCAGGCCAAGCTGCTGCTCTCGGCCATGATGACCGACACGCTCATGCTCAAGAGCCCCACCACCACCGATGTCGACCGCGCCGTCGCCGCCAAGCTCGGCGAGCAGGTGGGTGTCGACCCGGTCAAGTTTGGCATGGAGGTCTTCCTCACCCGTCCGTCCGGCTCCTTCACCGCAGCCGAGATGGTCGGCAACGACATCAAGATGTTCGAGCCCGCCGGCAAGAAGCTGCTCATCGGCCAGTACGAGACCGTCGACAAGAGCCGTGCGCTCGGCATGATTGACGAGATCCGCGAGGCCATGCGCGCCTACGCCGCCGAGAAGGGTGCCGACGGCATCGTCCTGTGCATCACCGACATCATGGAGGAGGGCTCGCAGGTCCTGCTCGAGGGCGAGACCGAGGCCGCTCAGAAGGGCCTGGGCATTGCCGACGAGCACGACGGCGTCTGGATGCCGGGCGTCCTCTCCCGTAAGAAGCAGGTCGCTGCCCCCATCATGGCCGCCTGCTAGGTTTTGTAACCTGCTACGACCGGACCGCGGACGCCCCGCGCTCCGGTCGTTTTTTGTGCGCGGGACCGCGTCCTCTATTGGACAGGGGCGCCCGTACCGTTGGGCAAATAATGTTCAACCTGTGGTTCCGCTTTTCGGCCACGCCTGCGTGCTTGTCGTGCAGGGTAGGCTAGATGCAAGCGTAATACGTTGGAGCGCGGTGCCGCCACTTGGGCGGGCCGTGCTTTTTTAAGACGGGAGCTTTCCCGTGAAAGGAGCCGCCCATGGCAGCAACTGAGCAGCTGTTCAACGTTCGTGAGCGCAAGCGCTTTGAACGTCATGACATCTGGGAGCGCATCGCCGAGAACGGCACGATTTCTGCCGCCGTCATGGTCGTCGCCGCCATCGCCGCCGTTATCTGCGCCAACACCGATGTCTACGAGGCTATCCATCACTTTTTGGAGACCCCGCTGTATGTGGGTCTGGGCAACCTTACGGCTGGCCTCACCGTCGAGCTTTTCGTCAACGACTTTCTCATGGCGATCTTCTTTTTGTTGGTGGGCATTGAGCTTAAGTACGAGATGACGGTCGGCGAGCTCAAGAATCCGCGTCAGGCCATGCTTCCCATGCTGGCAGCCGTGGGCGGCGTCGTCGTTCCCGCCTGCATCTACCTGATCTTTAACCATGCCGGCGCCCGCAACGGTTGGGCCATCCCCATGGCAACCGATATTGCCTTTGCGCTGGGCGTGCTGTCGCTTTTGGGCAATCGCGTGCCCAACGGCGTGCGCGTGTTCTTCTCGACGCTCGCCATCGCCGACGACCTCATCTCCATCGCCGCCATCGCCATTTTCTACGGCCAGAGCCCCAGTCCGTTTTGGCTGGGTGCCGCTGCAGTTGTGACCTGCGCACTTGTGTGGCTCAACAAGACTCAGCATTATCGCCTTGCCCCGTACTCGGTGCTTGGTCTGCTGCTGTGGTTTTGCATGTTTAAGAGCGGCGTGCACGCCACGCTTGCCGGTGTCATCCTGGCCTTCACCATCCCGGCCAAGTGCGGTGTTAAGCTCGATAGCCTTACCGATTGGCTAGGCGAGTACCTGCCGTTGCTCGACGACCGTTACGACGACGAGGCGCACATCCTGGGCCAGCACGACTTTACCCTTTCGACTACCAAGGTCGAGCGTGTCATGCACCGTGTGACCCCGCCGCTCATCCGCATGGAGCGCCTGATCTCCACGCCGGTCAACTTTGTGATCCTGCCGATCTTTGCGTTTGTCAACGCGCAGGTTCGCCTTGTGGGCGTGGACATGAGCGTGCTGCTTACCGACCCGGTGACCCTCGGCGTGTACTTTGGCATGCTGCTGGGTAAGCCGATCGGTATCTTTGGCGTGACGTTTGCCCTGGTCAAGCTTAAGGCTTGCGAGCTGCCTCATAACGTTAACTGGCATATGATCGCCGGCGTGGGCATTTTGGGTGGCATCGGCTTTACCATGTCGATCCTCATCAGCGGCCTTGCCTTCCCGACGGCCCAGTTCGAGGTTCTGGCCGCCAAGGCCGCCATTCTTGCCGGTTCTGTTACCGCGGCCGTGCTGGGCATGATCTACATGAGCGTGGTCTGCAAGCACCCTTCGCCCAAGGACGAGTAGGAGCGCGAAAACCGGGGCCGGACATGCCCCGGATGCCCTCGTGTGAAAAAATGCCGTTTGTGAGCACTGTCACAAACGGCATTTCATTTATTTGCCATTTTTATTCCACGGTGCCGTAGACGGCGCCCCAGCCGTGGGCGGCAAGGGCCGAGTTAAGCTGGTCGCAAAGCGATTGGCGGTCGTAGTGGCCGGGCGGCAAAAGATTCACGATTTCCATGAGATCGGGCGCCAGGTCCAAGATCTCCGCCTGAACGATTAGATCCAGGCGGTCAATGGCCTTACGGTCATAAAACAAGCCGTCGACCAGACGCTGCAGGTCTCCGAACTCCTCGGCTTGAAAAGAGCCGTATTCCATACTGCCTCCTTGGATGTGCCATGCGGCTATACGGGTCATACGGTGGATATCGTAATTCATTGCGATGGACTTAATCTATCACGGCTTCATACCGTTGCGGCGGTAGCGGTCTATACTTAGACAAACTGCAACGTCCCGCTTTGCGAAAGGTCGCACCCATGCAGACGATCTACCAGAAGATGGAAACCACCGAACTCGATGCCGCCATCGAGGCTCTCAAAGCCGAGGTTGCCGAGGTCAAGGCCAAGGGCCTGGCGCTCGACATGGCGCGCGGCAAGCCGTCGCCCTCCCAGGTGGACATCTCGCGCCCCATGCTCGATATCCTCAATGCCGACGCCGATCTGCACGACGGTAACGTCGACTGCTCCAACTACGGCTGCTTTGAGGGCATCCCCTCGGCACGCAAGCTGGCGGGGGAGTTCCTGGGTTGCCCCGCCGATCAGACGCTCGTACTGGGTTCGTCGAGCCTTTTGATCGAGCACGATATCGCCGGTATGTTCTGGCGCTGCGGCTCGTGCGGCAGCGAGCCTTGGGAGGCTTATGAGGCCGCGCACGACGGTAAGAAGGTCAAGTTCCTGTGCCCGGTTCCTGGCTACGACCGTCATTTTGGCATCACCGCCGACCTGGGTATCGAGAACGTCCCCGTCGCGATGACCGGCAGCGGCCCCGACATGGACGAGGTAGAGCGCCTGGTTGCCGCCGACGACTCCATCAAGGGCATCTGGTGCGTGCCCAAGTATTCCAACCCCACGGGCATCACCTTTAGTGAGGACACCGTGCGCCGCTTGGTCGAGATGCCCACGGCCGCGCCCGATTTTCGCATCTTTTGGGACAACGCCTACTGCGTGCACGACCTGTACGACGAGACCGACGAGCTCGCCAACATCTTCGATCTTGCCCGCGCGGCGGGTACCGAGGACCGCGTGGTGGCATTCGCCTCGACGTCCAAGATCACCTTCCCGGGCGCGGGCATCGGCTTTATCGGTGCGAGTCCCGCGGTCATCGCGGAGTTCTCCAAGCGCCTGAAGGCCGGTCTTATCAGCGCCGACAAGCTCAACCAGCTACGCCACGTGCGCTTCCTTCCCACCATCGAGGCGGTCAAGGAGCACATGAAAAAGCATGCCGAGTTCTTGCGTCCGCGCTTTGAGGCCGTCGAGCGCAAGCTCACTGAGGGCCTGGGCGATACGGGTTGCGCTACTTGGACGCATCCCCGCGGCGGCTACTTTGTGAGCTTTGATGGCCCCGAGGGCTCGGCCCAAAAGGTCGCCGCGCTTTGCGCCGACCTGGGTGTCAAGCTCACGCCGGCAGGTGCCACCTGGCCTTATGGCAAGGATCCGCGCGACACCAACATCCGCATCGCGCCGAGTTATCCCACGGTCGAGGACCTGGAGGCCGCACTCGACGTGCTGGTGCTGGCCGTCAAGCTCGTCGCTGCCGAGCTTGCTCGTGCCGAGCGCGCCTAACGCGTAGGGCCCCGCAAATCCGCGTCCAGTACCATCCGCACTCTCGATACGCAAAGGAGCGTATACATGGATTTGGGTATTTCCACCAACCCCACGCCGGAGCTCTACACCATCAGGGTGACCGGTGAGATTGATATCTCTAACGCCGATAGCTTGCGTAACGCCATCGACTTGGCGCTCGAGCAGCCCACCGAGGCCGTTGAGCTCGACTTTGCCCAGGTGAGCTATATCGACTCGACAGGTATTGGCGTACTTGTGGGCGCCGCACACCACGCAGCCGATCACGACAAGCGGTTTGGCTGCGTCAACGTGCAGCCCCCGGTGATGCGCGTGGTTCAGTTGCTGGGTGTCGACCAGGAGATTTCAATTACGGCGGCATAAGCCCTGCCCCAAAAAGGGCGTGCCGTTTGGTATATGTTTGTGATGCGCTCGGATGTTTTGACGTCCGGGCGCTATACTTGACCGAATGAATAGACGAGTTCCGGCCGAATGGCGCGGTGCGGGCTCGACTCACATCGAGCCTTGGAGGTATGTGTGTTTGGTATTGGAGAGGGTGAGCTCGCGATCATCGTGGTCTTCGGCTTTTTGCTGTTTGGCCCGGATAAGCTCCCGCAGATGGGCCGCACGATCGGCCGTGCCATCCGTCAGTTCCGCGAGACGCAGGAAAAGATGACGGCTGTTGTTCAGTCCGAGATTATCGATCCGGTAAGCGAGGCCGCTTCGGCTCCGGTCAAGCCCAAGAAGGCTGCCGTCGATGACGATTCCGATGCGGACGAGGATGCCGTCGAGACGGCCGCGCCCGCAAAGAAGGAGACCTTTGCCGAGCGCCGTGCCCGCCTTGCCGCCGAGAAGGCCGCGAGTGAGGGTGCTGCCGAGGACGAAGGTGCTGCTGGTGAGGCTGAGGGCCCCGAGTCTGCCGCTGCCGCCGTCGAGCCCGAGCCTGCTGCAGAGCCGGAGCCCGAGCCCGAGCCGGCAGAGCCCACGACGGCTGACCTCTACGCCCGTCGTCCCCGCAAGCGCAAGGCCGTCGTCGACCAGCTCGCTCGCGAGCTCGAGGCCGAGGACGACGCCGCTGCCGCTCATGCCCCGAAGGGAGGCGATGAGTAATGCCTATCGGACCTGCGCGCATGCCGCTCTTCGATCATCTGGGTGAGCTCCGTCGTCGCCTGACCATCGTGGTCGTGTCAGTCTTTGCCGCCGCCATCGTGCTGTATTTCGCCACGCCCGTGGTGCTTGACATCCTGGAAGACCCCATCCGCTCCTTTGTGCCGGACGGCAAGTTCTACATCACCACCACGCTCGGCGGCTTTGGTCTGCGCTTTTCGCTGGCCCTCAAGATGGCCGTTGTCATGTGCACGCCTATGATCATTTGGCAGATTCTGGCGTTTTTCCTGCCGGCGCTTCGCCCCAACGAGCGCAAGTGGGTTGTGCCCACGGTGCTCGCCTCGACGGTGCTGTTCTTCCTGGGCGCAATCTTTTGCTACTTCATCATCATCCCTGCGGGCTTTGAGTGGCTCATCGGCGAAACCTCGGCCGTCGCTACGGCGCTGCCCGATCTGGAGAACTACGTCAACATGGAGCTGCTCTTTATGATCGGCTTTGGTGTGGCGTTTGAGCTGCCGCTCATCATCTTCTACCTGTCTGTCTTCCATATCGTGTCCTATGCGGCCTTCCGCGGTGCCTGGCGTTACGTATACGTTGGCCTGCTTGCGGGCTCGGCTGTGATTACGCCCGACGGCTCGCCCGTTACGCTGGGTCTCATGTATGGCGCCCTGCTCTCGCTCTACGAGATTTCGCTCGCCATCGCCCGCGTGGTCATTACCGCGCGCGATGGCAAGGAGGGCTTGTTTGTGAGCCGTCTGGATCTGTTCTCGAACGACGACGAGGACGACGACGAGGAGTAAATCCGTATGCACGAGGTTGGCATTGTCAACGGCATACTCGATACAGTGATTCGCGCGGCGCGTGGGGCGGGGGCCTCGCGCGCTGTTTTGGTAACGCTGCGCATTGGGGATATGACCGAAGTTGTGCGTGAGGCGCTCGACTTTGCGTGGGAGACGTTTCGCGACGAGGACATGCTCACGCGCGGCTGCGAGCTTGCCGTGGAGGAAGTCCATCCACAAAGCGAGTGCCTGGACTGCCGCGAGGTCTTTGAGCACGACCGCTTCCATTGCCGCTGTCCTCAGTGTGGCGGCACCAACGTGCGCCTGCTGCACGGCCGCGAGCTCGACATCGCCAGCATCGAGATCGAAACCCCCGACAATTAACCAGCCTGCCATTTGGGGACGGGGTATAAATGGTAGAAGTAAGGAGTGCCGAGTATGGCCGAGAAAACTATTGATATCGCATCGCCGATTCTGTCGCGCAATGAGCGCCTGGCAGATCAGCTGCGTCAGCGATTCAAAGAGACAGGCACCTATGTGATCAATGTGCTGTCGAGTCCCGGCTCTGGTAAGACCACCACGATTCTGGGCACCAACGAGCGCCTGCGCGACAAAGCCGGCCTGCGCTGTGCCGTCATCGAGGGCGATATCGCCTCGGATGTCGACGCCATCACCATGAAGGAAGCCGGCATGCCCGCCATTCAGATCAACACGGGTGGTCTGTGCCACCTCGAGGGCAACATGATCATGGAGGCCGTTGACGCGTTCGACCAGGCAGTGGGCCTTCAAAACATCGATGTTATCTTTATCGAAAACGTGGGCAATCTGGTCTGTCCGGTCGACTTTGACCTGGGCGAGAACCTGTCCATCATGATTCTCTCGGTGCCCGAGGGCGACGACAAGCCCATTAAGTACCCGGGCATCTTCCAGCACGCTGGCGCACAGCTGCTCAACAAGGTCGATGTGGCCCCGGCTTTCGATTTTGACATGGATAGGTATACTAAGACACTCGATGACCTCAATCCGCAGGCGCCGCGGTTTGCCGTGAGCGCACGCAAGGGCGAGGGCATGGATGCCTGGTGCGATTGGCTCATCGGGCAGATCGAACAAACAAGGGCGTAAGTCGGCCGTCGTACGTGCGGGCGCAGCCGCAGACACACGAGATAGGAGCCTCTTTTGAAGCTCATCATCGCCGAGAAAAACGACGCCGCGCGTCAGATTGCCGAGCGTCTTTCCACGGGCAAGCCCAAAAAGGACAAGGTGTACAACACCGCCATCTACCGTTTTGAGTGGAAGGGCGAGGAGTGCGTGACCATCGGCCTTGCCGGTCACATCCTTGCGCCCGATTTTTGCGACAGCGTGCTGTTCGATAAAAAGCTGGGTTGGTATTCGGTCACCGAGGACGGCGAGATGCTGCCGGCCGATATGCCCGATGGCCTGGCGCGTCCGCCCTATGACACCAAGCGTAAGCCGTTCCTTGCCGATGGCATCTCCATCAAGGGTTGGAAGCTCGAGAGCCTGCCTTACCTCACCTGGGCGCCCGTCATTAAGCTGCCGGCCGAGAAGGAGCTCATTCGCTCGCTCAAGAACCTCGCTAAAAAGTCCGACAGCGTCATTATTGCCACGGACTTCGACCGCGAGGGCGAGCTGATCGGCTCGGACGCTCTCAACAAGGTGCGCGAGGTTGCGCCGGACTTGCCGGTTGCCCGCGCCCAATACTCTTCGTTTACCAAGGCCGAGATTACGCACGCCTTCGATAATCTCGTCTCGCTCGACCAGAATCTGGCCGACGCCGGCGAGAGTCGCCAACACATCGACCTCATTTGGGGCGCGGTGCTCACGCGTTACCTGACGCTCGCCAAGTTTGGCGGCTTTGGCAACGTGCGCTCCGCCGGCCGCGTGCAGACGCCGACGCTCGCCCTGGTGGTCGAGCGCGAGCGCGAGCGCATGGCGTTTGTGCCCGAGGACTATTGGCAGATTCGCGGCATGGGTGCCGCGCAGGGCGCTGCCGAGGACGATCGCTTTAAGATCGCGCACAAGACGGCGCGCTTCACCGACAAGGATGCTGCCGAGATGGCGTACGGCCACGTGGACGGTGCTACGACGGCGACCGTTGCCGCGGTGACCAAGCGCTCGCGTAAGCAGCAACCGCCCACGCCGTTTGCGACGACCTCGCTGCAGGCTGCCGCTGCGGCCGAGGGCATCTCGCCTGCGCGTACGATGCGCATCGCCGAGTCCCTCTACATGGCGGGTCTTATCAGCTATCCGCGTGTCGACAATACCGTGTACCCTGCGACGCTCGATCTGGGCGCCGTGGTGAGCGACCTGGCAAAGATCAACCCGGCGCTGGCGCCCGTGTGCAAAAAGGTGCTTGCCGGTCCTATGAAGCCCACGCGCGGCAAGGTCGAGACCACCGACCACCCGCCTATCTATCCCACGGGCGAGGGCGACCCATCCACGCTCGACGGCGGCCAGCGCAAGCTCTACGACCTCATCGCCCGTCGCTTCCTGGCAACGCTTATGGGTCCCGCGACCATCGAGAACACCAAGCTCGAGCTCGACGTCAACGGCGAGCCGTTCGTGGCCTCGGGCGACGTGCTCGTGACCCCTGGCTTCCGCGAGGCCTATCCGTACGGCCTTAAGCGCGACGAGCAGATGCCGCCGCTGGAGCAGGGCGATACGGTCGACGTGTTCGACATTAAGCTCGAGGCCAAGCAGACCGAGCCGCCCGCGCGCTACAGCCAGGGCAAGCTCGTGCAGGAGATGGAGAAGCGCGGCCTGGGTACCAAGTCCACGCGCGCGAGCATCATCGAGCGCCTGTACGCCGTGCGCTACCTCAAAAACGATCCCGTTGAGCCGAGCCAGCTGGGCATCGCCATCATCGACGCGCTGTCGCAGTTTGCCCCGCGCATCACGAGCCCCGATATGACCAGCGAGCTCGACGGCGATATGACCCGCGTGGAGCGCGGCGAAGATACCGAAGAGCATGTCGTGACGCACTCGCGCGCGCTGCTGGCCGGCGTACTCGACGAGCTGCTCAAACATACGCAGGAGCTGGGCGACGCCATCAGCGACGCCGTCACGGCCGATGCGCGCGTGGGTGCCTGCCCCAAGTGCGGCAAGGACCTGGTCATGAAGACGAGCGCCAAGACCCGCGGCAGCTTTATCGGCTGCATGGGCTGGCCCGACTGCGACGTGACCTATCCGGTGCCGAGCGGTGTCAAGGTGAGCCCGCTCGAGGGCGAGGCCGCCGTGTGCTCCGAATGCGGCGCGCCGCGCATTAAGTGCCAGCCGTTCCGCCAGAAGGCCTTCGAGATCTGCGTGAACCCGACGTGCCCCACCAACTACGAGCCCGACCTTAAGGTGGGCGAGTGCAAGGTGTGCGCCGAGGCCGGACGCCATGGCGACCTGATCGCGCACAAGAGCGAGAAGAGCGGCAAGCGCTTTATCCGCTGCACCAACTACGATGACTGCGGCGTGAGCTATCCGCTGCCGGCGCGCGGCAAGCTCGAGGCGACGGGTGAGACCTGCCCCGAGTGCGGCGCCCCCATCGTGGTGGTCAACACGGCGCGCGGTCCGTGGCGCATCTGCGTGAACATGGACTGCCCGACCAAGGAGAAGAAGCCCGCCCGCGGCCGCAAGACCACGACTAAGGCGAGCACGGCAAAGAAGGCCACGGCGGCAAAGAAGACTTCGACCGCCAAGAAGTCGACTGCCAAGAAGGCTGCCGCGAAAAAGACGACCACCAAGAAGCCAGCTACCGACAAGTAGCGGTGCAGCCGAAACATTACCCAAACCAAAAACGAGCGAGGGTCTCATGATCCTCGCTCGTTATTTATCCGGCAGTTAGGGACGTTCCTTTTCTGCCGGGCGGCGAAAGAGTGCGCCCAACGACCAGCCGTTTAAGAGCGCCCCCGATACATAGTTGTCGGAACCTGGTCGTCTGTTGATAAAAAAGAAACCGCTAACGGACAAAATGGCGCCTTTTGCGGATTAGTCGCTGTGCCGGATAATAAATTGTCAGAACCAGGCGATAATTAAAATGCTGCTGCTGTCGTTACATATGACACGTGACAGGAGGACATGATGAAAAAAAATGCCCAGGTTGTTGTTAGCAATGGTTGTCCTATTTTTCGCCACCGGATTTATTTTATTGCCCTCCGCAAATGCTTCTGAGTATTTGACGCCCGCCGACGCATGCTTCGATTTGAATGATGGGCCGAAACAAGAACGTACTATCGAGCTGCCAGATGGCTCTACAGGTGTTTTTGGGATAGAGAAAGAGCAAGCGGATGTTGCCCCGATTTGGGACGGCTACTACAACGCTACTGATGGGAATTGGAAGGTTTACTTCTATACTGGAGTGCTCGATGCTGAGTACTGGATATCAATCAAGAACTACAACATTACATCGTGGTGGGGCCATAAGGCATCTTCCGTTGGTGGCGCCTTATCGAATTTCAGTAAGAGTTTTTCTTCCAAACGAACAAAGTGGAGCTTTCTTTTTACCGGTGTAGGCGGTATGACGTCTGCGACTTATACTCTTGGAGCTGAAATAAATGGCTCTCGACTGCATACATATCTAGCGTGATTCAATATGGGCGTGTTGGGTAAGATCAACATTGGTGGAGAGGTTTCCCTCCTGGCTATAGTTCTGGTTGAGGTCGGAATCACCGCTGCGGTGATCTATCTCGTTTACAAGTTGATAAAGGCTCTCAAAAAGGTTATTGAACGAACCAAACAAGAGTAGGCGGTCAGTCCACTCGATTTCGAACCCATTTCAGCGGGTGGCATCCTCTCTGTCTGCTTCTCTGTGGGCGGAGAGGATTTTTCTATGACTGAGACCGCGTCAGTGCCAAATCCACGCCTATCCTCAACCCGAAATTCGCCCACTCGGTGGACTTCGGGTTTAATGCTTAGGGGCGGGGATTTACCAAATTGAAATTTTAATGAAAAGAAACCCAGCTGCAACAATTGCCATGGTGAGGGCTCGAATTGGCCATATGGATCTAAAATAGTAACGATATACAAATGTCGAGAGACGTTGGGGATATAGATGAAAAGAACTAAGGGTTTTCTTTTGTTGGTAATGATGCTGCTCGGACTGTTCTGCCTGAGTGGCCCTTCTTGGGCCGAGGCTGCCTGTCCTGAAGGTGAGCCTCAGCAGTCTTATACGGGCAACCTGCTGATAACTGCTAAGGAGGGCGATGCCGACTCTCAGTCTGGGGTAAATCCCCTTGCCACTTTTGAGGGGGACGGCGGAACGGTCAAGCTTGACCATATTGGTAGCGGGATTTTGAGGTGGCAAGTTCTTCCGGACAAAATTGCGAACGATCCCTTCTCTTTTGCTGGAACGATATATCTATACAAGGTTGTGAGCGGAAAACAAAATTACGTCGATTGCTATCCGACAAACGGGTCTGGAATTGCATTCACCGGCATTTCGGGGCAGATTGATACACATGTACGAAAGGGAACCTATGTAGTGCGTTGGGTTGGAGCTGCTGCAGGCCCGATATGGATTGCGGTCTTGCGCCCCGATGTCCAAATAGGTTTCTCTCTCTAGACGGGAAGTTGCTCATGGACGCCATATATGACGGGGATGACTGGGTCGATCATTATACTTGGCGCCTGGTCGGCTCGAACGACAATGGGGATGTGGTGTTTGATGGACTATGTCCAAAGCATCTCCATCCTTTTGTCTCGTCGTTAATTGAGAGTTCCGCTCGTGTTGCCCCCTACAGCTCGGCATCGCTTCATGATGCGGACGTTTTGAAGACCATAAGGGAATCAATTGACGAGGGCACGATGAGCGGCCCGCTGTTTTCTCGGCTTGTGGGGCTAGATGAGATTGGCTCGAAACGACTGCTTGCGGGCGAAAAAGTGGAACTCACTTATCGGTCGATGATTTCAATCCTGCGGCTAGCCGATGTTCTTCGCAAATAAATGAGGCTTATAGGACAAAATGTGTGTCTACGTTGGGGGCATCGGCGCAGGTCGATGCCCCTTTTTCAGCCGTTTAAATTCCGTGCCCGCTTTTAACCGCTCGGACAGAATGTGTGTCCGGTTGCCTATCGTTCCCGCAGGTGGATAACCTTTTCCGGAACCGTTAAACACCCTTTCGGAAGAGGTGCCCATGAAGGCCGTTTATTGCCCCTACTGCGGCGGTCGGACCAAGCGCAACGACGGGACCTCATCGGGATCCCAGCGGTGGAGGTGCACGGCCTGCGGCGCGTCGACGACGGTGAGGTACGACGACACGGCGACGAGGCTGGACGAGTTCCTCGGGTGGCTCCTCTCCAAGGACTCCCAGGCGGCGATGCCGGGCGGCGGGCGGTCCTTCAGGCGCAGGACGGCCGAGTTCTGGGAGGTCTGGCCCATGCCCGTCCCCGACGGCGAGCTCCACCGCGTGCTCTACGTCGACGGGATTTGGGTCGCGCGCGAGCTCGTGGTGCTCATATGCTGCAGCGGCGAGCGGGTGGTCTCCTGGTACATGGCGAGGTCGGAGAACTCGAGGGCGTGGTCGGCCCTCATGGCGCCGATCCCGGCGGGATCAGGCTCGAGGGGGCCCCAGCGCGACGTGCTCGAGTACTACGTCACGGCCGCGAGGTGCGCGGAGTCGGACCGCCGGCAGCTCGAGAAGAAGGTGCTCGCCCTCGCCCGGACCGACCGGTG